>NZ_JBFRQW010000107.1:0-804 GCF_041472735.1 Vibrio sp. 10N.261.46.E11 | reverse complement strand
TGTCGCACTTATTATCTGAATTCGGGAGTGACATAGGTTGTGCAGGCGAAAGTAATATAGAAAGCAAGAGTAAATCAAGAAGCGCATGCCCAAGTAGAACTTCCAAGCTACCGGAAGAAAAACACAATATAAAGAATGTAAAAGGTAAGACGATGAAACCTAGAAAACTTGAGGTTGGAAAATGAGTGAATATTTTTTTGCAAGAGAGTGTGTCAATTCCCCAATTTACTGTTTTCCAGATGAACACATCGATTCAGTGCCCTTAACGAGTTTTACTTACCCTAAAGCACCTGTTCCCTTGATAGTCGAATTTCTTCCACAAGATGATTATGAAATCCCAGATATACTGAGATGCCAAATTTCTCGATTAATAAAAATGGATTTTCGAAATTAAATTTGAATAACATTTTTGGAATTAATTGGGTCGATATTAAACTTCATGATAAAGGTGAGCATGATTTTCTTATGCTACAAGTTGTCAACGAGATTAAATTGATTGATAGCTCCGAAAGTAAGATCAAGAGGTACCGAAAGGATTCTGATGGTGATGAGATGATTAGTGGTATTCTTAATCTTATATTAGATGAAAAAATAATTCAGACTATACCAGTAGATAGAAGACAGATAGTGGTAGATCCTGGTTGGTTGAAGTGTGTTTTTTTCCATAAAAGTTTAGTTGAAAAAATAAAAAATTCTAAGCTAGTCGGTGTAGAATTTATACCGGCAGACGGCTATTCAGACTTTAGATAGATGAAATCAAATTTTAATTATTTTTATTTAAATAACAATCTTAAAGTAATATGT
>NZ_JBFRQW010000106.1:0-420 GCF_041472735.1 Vibrio sp. 10N.261.46.E11 | reverse complement strand
AAGTAATATGTATATTAAGTTTATTAAAGAAAATTTAAGCAATGTACTACCAGAAAAAAGACCAGGTATGGTTTTTTCTAACCCTGACTTATTTATTATTTTTGACAATACTATCCGATTCGTAATTTGGGGAGAAATTTTAGAAAAGTTGAATGAATCGTGGCTTGAAGGAAAGGATGCTTGGGATAGTAATTTTGATTTTGGTAGTCATCCTGACGATTATGATAGACAGTTTGATGATTATAAAACAATTGAACTTTTACAATTTCCAACCCTGACAGATTTAGAAGTAGAAGAAAAATATGCTTTTGTTTTTAACGAGAATAATGAATTATATATCAGTGAGAACTTCGTTAAAGACCTGAAATCAGCTGGTTGCGTCGACATATGGTATGATACCACAGCTCCATATGGTCGTTA
>NZ_JBFRQW010000105.1:0-253 GCF_041472735.1 Vibrio sp. 10N.261.46.E11 | reverse complement strand
TAGTTTTGAAGTCAGTATTCGTTGAGTCACAAAATCTTAAATTGAAGAGTTTGATCATGGCTCAGATTGAACGCTGGCGGCAGGCCTAACACATGCAAGTCGAGCGGAAACGACAACATTGAATCTTCGGAGGATTTGTTGGGCGTCGAGCGGCGGACGGGTGAGTAATGCCTAGGAAATTGCCTTGATGTGGGGGATAACCATTGGAAACGATGGCTAATACCGCATAATGCCTACGGGCCAAAGAGGGGGA
>NZ_JBFRQW010000104.1:0-248 GCF_041472735.1 Vibrio sp. 10N.261.46.E11 | reverse complement strand
TCTTAAGTGAACGGCATTACCTCGGATGAGGCCCTTTTTGTGTTTCTATAGTTCTATTCTGGCTTAGCGTAGTCTCTGGCTAACCCGCAATACCACCTTGAGTTAGAGCGGTTGGGTTAAGCAACTTGCTGAGCTCTTCTCGGCTGAGATCCGTTTCTCTCTCGGCAACATCCAGAATTGGTAAGCCCTCTTTGTAGGCTTTCTTGGCAATATCAGCCGCTTTTAGGTCAACACCTATCATTTAAGGT
>NZ_JBFRQW010000103.1:0-295 GCF_041472735.1 Vibrio sp. 10N.261.46.E11 | reverse complement strand
AAAAACCATTCAAATGAAGGTTCGCTTGCTAGCACTTGCCCACTTCAAAGAAGGTCACTCGCGTACTCAAATTGCCAAATACCTTAAAGTCAGTCGAACCAGTGTAAACAAATGGGTTCAAGCATTTCTTGAAGAAGGATTGGAAGGGCTTCAAGAAAAACCTCGCACAGGCAGACCGGCATATCTCAATGCAGAACAACGAAAACAACTCAGTGCATTCATTAAGAAAGAAGCAGAGTCCCCTTCAGGCGGGCGCCTTGTCGGGAGCGATATACATGACTACATCGTGAAAAAC
>NZ_JBFRQW010000102.1:0-270 GCF_041472735.1 Vibrio sp. 10N.261.46.E11 | reverse complement strand
TCTCTCCACCCCTGCCATATACGAAGCCTCAGCAGAAATGCTGAGGCTTTTTTACATCTGTTGCTTCTACGAAGCAATGTTGGGAGCTGGATCGCCAGCCCGGTCTAATACCAATCCGGAAAATTAACTGATCAGCTCTATCCAATCTCTAGTACACATTTTTGTGACGCGATCTTTGCACTCAAGAAATCCATTCCAAGCGCGACAAACCTTGGAAACAATGTCGTTATAATCAGTGAAATTTTGATTAGCTAGATAATGTTGTCGTAA
>NZ_JBFRQW010000101.1:0-313 GCF_041472735.1 Vibrio sp. 10N.261.46.E11 | reverse complement strand
ACTCAGTTCATTGAAATCAAGTTTGTTACCGAAGTAACTGCTATTACGCTCTTTCGAAAAAGAAGCAATAACGTTTTGATATTCATCAACGAGTGCCCACACAGATTGATAGGTTTAAATTGTTAAAGAGCGTGTTCTCTAAAAAGAGAACGCTTTCAGTACCTTAGCACTTAAGCAGGACGCGTATAATACGCTTTCCACTTTGAAAGTCAACATAAAACTCTAAGAAAATTAGAACTCTATGGTGACTTGTCTATTTAATAGACAAGGTCGAACTTTTGTCTTCACTTTTAAAAAAGTGAAAATAAATTTG
>NZ_JBFRQW010000100.1:0-1008 GCF_041472735.1 Vibrio sp. 10N.261.46.E11 | reverse complement strand
TTTACTACGATTGGTATTAACCTTTGTAGTTTCTTACTCGTGCCGCTTCTGCTTCACGCTTATCAACAACCGTTTTGCCGATTGGCGCTAATGAGATAACCGCGAGCTTGAGGTGTTGAATGGCAAACGGAATACCGATGATGGTAATGAAACACGCCACAGCTGACATGATGTGACCAATCGCAAGCCAGATACCTGCAAATAAGAACCAAATCACGTTACCAATCACACCTAGCGGGCTGGTGCCAATGTCCATTTCGTTAGTTAATTCATCACGAGAAATCGCTTCTTGACCGAATGGGAAGAATGAGAAATTACCCATGACAAAACACGCTCTGCCCCATGGAATACCTACGATGGTAAGGAACGCGAGCAGCCCGAAGAACCACCAAGCCAGTCCCATAAATACGCCACCGAACAGAAACCAAATAATGTTTCCGATTGTTCTCATGTTGTCTTCTCCAAATCTTTGAATGCTGTTTATTTTATATGCCGAGTAAGGCAATACTTGTTCTAATAGGTTCATTATTGTTGAACCTTTATGAACCGTTTATGAATCAACGATATTTTATGTGTTTGATACACCCCACGAAACGCCAAATCCACATAGGGCTCATCGAGTTTATTTGATACCATACTCTCAGATTATTTAGTACCACAAAGCTAAACAGCTACAATAGCTACAACAACTAATAGAAGGCCGAATTTATGAACAACACTGAGCAACCTAAAAAGAAAATGAAAAACTGGGTGCCAATCGTCTTCTTCGGACTTCTCAGCACCGTGCCTGTATTCATGTTCTTAGTCGACGTATACATCAACCAATATATGTAACACGCACACCGTTATTGTCATTTAAATGAATACAAGGAGCATTCTTGTATTCATTCCAACTCGCTAGCCTTAGCCACAATCAGCCATTCGACTTCCACTTCAAATATTTCAATCATCTCACTATTACTATAAGTAACGTAATACCAATCACAGCAAGTAAGTGATCAAACATAG
>NZ_JBFRQW010000099.1:0-200 GCF_041472735.1 Vibrio sp. 10N.261.46.E11 | reverse complement strand
ATCCTGCACGACCCACCATTTCCTTCCAAGGAAATAAAAATATGGGGCTATAGCTCAGCTGGGAGAGCGCCTGCCTTGCACGCAGGAGGTCTGCGGTTCGATCCCGCATAGCTCCACCATTCCTTCCATAAGAATGGCTTTTATTTTCACTTTTAAAAAGTGAAGACAAAAGGAAACTTTATGGGCGATTAGCTCAGTTG
>NZ_JBFRQW010000098.1:0-300 GCF_041472735.1 Vibrio sp. 10N.261.46.E11 | reverse complement strand
CAAATTGTTAAAGAGCATGAGACTTTAAGAACCAGTGTTCTAAAATTCACATTTTCTAAAGACTCTCACAGTCGAAAAATCCAACCAGCGACATAAGAAGTGGTTTGGAGTTTTAACTTCCAAGAATATTTAGAGAATGGTGGGCGATACCGGGCTCGAACCAGTGACCCCCTGCTTGTAAGGCAGGTGCTCTCCCAACTGAGCTAATCGCCCACGATAGTTTCTTTTGTCTTCACTTTTAATAAAGTGAAAATAAAAGCCATCCTTTACGCGGAGAAAGAATGGTGGGTCGTGCAGGAT
>NZ_JBFRQW010000097.1:0-1513 GCF_041472735.1 Vibrio sp. 10N.261.46.E11 | reverse complement strand
TTAAATGATCAGTGTTAGCCCTAGTGGCTGGTTTTTTCGTTTCTGGCTTCTTCACAATCTTCCTACGTACTCATTTCAATGTTTATCAAAGAAATCCTTGTTACGAATATACTTGCTCATTAGATGATAAGAGAAAGGCCGGATCAACCAACTGAAAATTGAGCGCCCAAGGCGTATTAATGTCGGTGTGTTTTCGTAGATTCGCCCGTTATAAAGCCAAAGCACTTTACCTACATGCCAATACAACAGAGGTACGGGTGGCATGAAGGTAACGATGTCTATGTCGCAGCAGATACGGTAGGTTTTCTTGCTCAAACGGTAGTTCTTTTTGAAACTCCAATCACCCACAGCGGGTTGGCCAAACGTAACAATTCGTTTAATACAGCCTGCGTACTTTTGGTCTAGGTAGTCACCAAATACGCAACCAATCGCGCCGCCAGAAGAGTGCCCGGTGATAGAAATCCGTTTTCCTTGTTCTAACAATGGTATGAGCGTGGCCTCTAAACGTTCGATAACGGTTTGCCCAAGCTTGTCTTCGTTACGGCTTGGCTGGCTTTCTTGGAACATGAGATGATAGAAACCAGCATGAACACGATAGTTGAGCCCAATCCTTTGACAGCTTCTGGTCCATAGTGCAAAAGTGAGTAGCCAGTCAGAAAGACTGTGTGACCCTTTAATAACCACGACCACTTCATCTTTGTCACTACTCCATAAAACTCGAATCATGGTTTTGCCAAACTGGTTCTTTATGATGCGTTGCCCATTGGGATCAAAACCGTAACGAGTCTGTTTAAAAACTCTCGGGTAGGCGAGGTTGCAGAGTACGGCATAGCGTTCATATTGGTATCGTTTTAGTGGCTTCACATTGTCATTTCGTAATAGTCGTGACTTAAAACTTTAGCCTTTGAATGTGAAACGCAGATGAAAATTAAGGAGTGTTTCTTTCAGTCGACTGAATCAACAGCATTTAGTGAATCTGAAAATTGTAATTTTGCCTTTTAATCCCCGCGACAACTCAAGATCTACGCATAAGAACCGTACAAGCTGCACTAAATTCATTCTGTAGAGTTCGATAATTAATCACTTGAATTAAATGATAAAATTTATTGTTGACGAAATTTTTTCATCCGTTAAAGTACAACTCGTTCTCACGGCTTAGGTCGAAGAGAGATGGTGTTTTACTTTTCAGTAATCAGCATCGCATAATCGCGTTGCCCTGGTGGTGGAATTGGTAGACACAAGGGATTTAAAATCCCTCGGCGTTCGCGCTGTGCCGGTTCAAGTCCGGCCCGGGGCACCATCTATCTAGTTCCTACTTTTAGTAGAGTGTTGAACAAAGAGTGGTTCTCTTTAAACACTTCAATATATTTTATGTTGACAATGGCGCCTTGGCAGAGTGGCTATGCAGCGGATTGCAAATCCGTGGACCTCGGTTCGACTCCGGGAGGCGCCTCCATTCTTTCTCTTAGTCTGATAAATTAAGAGGCAATAAGAATAAGAATGAAAATGCGAT
>NZ_JBFRQW010000096.1:0-9385 GCF_041472735.1 Vibrio sp. 10N.261.46.E11 | reverse complement strand
TCTTCAATTTAAGATTTTGTAGGCTCAATGAATACTGACTTCAAAACTACAAAAAGTAATTCTAAAGCTATTATCTTTCCAACAGAAAGATAATGAATTGACTGTGCCAAATACCTTCTTTCTACAAGAGAAAGTAGTTATTTGTATTGGTCACTCAGTTCATTGAAATCAATTTTGATTCCGAAGAATCTGTTTTACTTCTCTTAATAAAAAGGAAAATAAAACGTTTTGATATTCATCAACGAGTGCCCACACAGATTGATAGGTTTAAATTGTTAAAGAGCTTTACTTCTCAAGCGCTCCTTTTAAGTAAGGTGCCTCTCGAAGTGGACGGCCATTCTAGCGAATTAACATTCAGTGTCAAACACTTTTTGAAAATTAATTTTTTGTCGCTTTCCGTCTTACTGATTCTTGCTGAAGCCTTGTGGCGCCTGCCGTCTCAGTGGTGTCGCATTATAGGGAACCCTCTCAGCTTAGCAACTACTTTTTCATAAAAAATGAATAAATAGGGGTTAACTGCCTAATAGTTCACCTAAACGTAAAAAAGAGAGCATTTCTGCTCTCTTTTTACTCAAAATCTAAAGGTATTGTTAGATAAACGCGTAAGCATCAGCGTACATATGGTCGCGCTTTGCGTCTTTGTTTTGAGTAAATAAGTCTCTTGCTGCACCCGCCATTTCAAAACGGCCTGCAATATAGATATCGAAATCAGCTAATGATTCGAAGCTTTGCGTAATAGCTTCAAGCACATTACCTGTTTGACCATGCCAAACCTCAGGAGCTTGTTCTACAACAGGTACAAAGTGTACGTTGCTATGTTTTTCTGCAATATCGACTAACTCTTCTTTCGCATATAACTGGCACTCATCTTTTGCGCCCCAGTATAAGTGAATCTCTTTCTTGCTGTTTTGTGCAATACAGTGATCGAGAATAGAGCGCACGTAGCTAAAGCCAGTACCACCAGCAATGAGCAACAGAGGACGATCGCTTTCTTCTTTAACCCACGCATCACCGTACGGAGCATCAATAGCTATGTCGCCATTTTCAGCTTGTGCCTTCTTCATCGCTTCAACCACTTCTGAAGCGTAAGCATTATGCTCAGCAGCGCCTATGTGTAGTTCAAGTTCACCTTCATGACGGCAAGGGCTACTTGCGATAGAGAATGGGCGCTTATCTTTCTCGCCCATTTCAACCATCAGATACTGGCCCGCTTTAAAAGCGACGGGTGTTTCTGGGTGAAGTAGGATTTGGTAAGTATTACAAGCCAAAGGCTCGATAGACTTCACTTTACATTTAATAGTCATGTTCTTCCTCTTACTAACCCTTAATCGGCAAAGGTTAGAACTAAATTACTTTCTGCAAATGCTTGGCAAGCAAAAATCCAGCCTTGTTGCTGCTCTTTCTCTGTGAGCATGGGTTCAAGGTGGTAACTCACTTGCCCTTCTAATTTTTTGCACATACACATTGCGCATGCGCCAACTTGGCAACGGTTTGGGAAATAGATATCGCTGTTGAGCGCAGCATCCAAGACCGTTTGCCCTTTTTCTACGGTGAAACTGATGTTTTCTGGGTATAAGACTACTTGGTAGCTCATGAGATTCCTAGTTGTTCCCAGATGCTATCAATTTTTTTAACGACGTCTGGGTTCTTAGTGATTGGAACACCCCACTCACGAAGGCATTCACCTTCCCATTTATTAGTCGCATCTAGACCCATTTTGGAGTGTCCCGTTTCGTTCTGTAGGAACAATGTATCTCTGGCCGGATCCATTCTGGTGGTTACCGCCCAAATGATGTCATTCCAATCACTCACGTTGACATCACCATCACACACGATAACAAACTTGTTCTCATCAAATTGAGACCAAACCGCTTCCATGATTTTCTTACCATTACCTGCAGCTTGCTTATCAATAGACAACACAATCATGCTGGCGTTGTCATTCTGTAAGTGAATATCAATAATTTCAGGGTGAGCCTTAGTTAACTCAGCCAAGCTACCCTCTATATGTTCACTATTTGTAGGTGCTGATTGAATATCTGGAGATAGCGCTAACTCTGCATCCCACTTCTTAGTGATATCTAGGCCCATCTTAGAACCTAACCCAACCACGGGCGATGCGAAATCCAATGAATCGATCGGCGTGTTCTCTATCATCAAGCTATCGCGTGACGGATCCATATGTTCGCACATCGCTGCGGTTACTTGAGACCAATCGCGTGCATTGACATCTTCATCGCACACCAATACAAATTTGGTGTACATGAATTGGCGTAAGAAAGACCATACACCCATCATCACTCGCTTGGCGTGACCTGGGTATTGCTTCTTCATGGTCACGACTGCCATTCGGTACGAACAACCTTCAGGCGGTAGATAAAAATCTTCAATCTCTGGGAACTGCTTTTGAAGAATAGGCACAAACACTTCATTTAGTGCAACACCCAATACCGCAGGCTCATCAGGTGGACGGCCAGTATAGGTGCTGTGATAGATAGGGTTTTCGCGCATAGTTACATGAGTAATCGTAAATACGTGGTGCTTTTCTTTCTCGTTGTAGTAACCCGTGTGGTCTCCGTATGGGCCTTCATCTGCGAACTCATTCGGGTCGATGTAGCCTTCCATTACGATTTCCGCACTGGCTGGTACTTCTAGGTCATTACTGATTGATTTAACGACCTCAGTTTTACTACCACGCAGTAAGCCGGCAAACGCATATTCCGATAAGGTATCTGGAACGGGTGTAACCGCACCAAGAATGGTGGCAGGATCTGCACCAAACGCTACCGATACAGGGAATGGCTTGCCAGGGTTGGTTTCCATCCAATCACGTAGATCAAGTGCGCCACCACGGTGGGCTAACCAACGCATGATGATTTTATTCTTACCGATCTTTTGTTGGCGATAGATACCTAAGTTTTGGCGTTTCTTGTTCGGACCACGCGTAACGGTCAAACCCCATGTTAACAATGGTGCGACATCATCAGCCCAGCAACTCATCACCGGGATTTTATCAAGATCGACGTCATCACCCTGCCATACGATTTGTTGACAGGCCGCCTTGCGAAGACGCTTAGCTGGCATGTTTAAGACTTGCTTAAACACAGGCAGCTTATCGATAGCGTCTTTAAAACCTTTCGGTGGCTCAGGCTCTTTTAGATAAGCAAGCAGCTTACCCACTTCACGCAGCTCTTTTACATCCTGACGCCCCATACCAATAGCAACACGATTAGGTGTACCAAATAGGTTAGTCAAAACAGGCATGTCATAGCCTACTGGGTTTTCAAACAATAGAGCCGGGCCACCAGCACGTAGAGTACGGTCGCTAATCTCGGTCATTTCATAGTCTGGGTCGACTGGGTGAGAGATGCGTTTCAACTGACCAATACTTTCAAGATGGTCGATAAAATCACGTAAATCTTTAAAACTCATAGGACTTCTACATGCTGATTATTCTGCGCTCAGTATATCAAAAAGGGTGACACTGAGATCCCCCTTTTTAGTGTGGTTATTGAGAGCCAAAATCCACTTTACGGTAATGCTTGCTCGATCAAAGAGCTCTTCACCTGAGGGTTATCATTCACGAGGTCTTGTAACCATCGTGTATGACCTTGTTTTGCTAATTCACGGGCGACTAAAGGCGCTTCATCGGCAATCGCCATCCTAGAGACAAGAAACTGTTTCACCTCTTCTGAGAGCGGGTTCACCTTGGTCAATAACATGATGGCTTCATCTTTCAAACGCGGGTTCTTGGTCGCAGCCATAACCTGTTCAAGCGCGAACGCTTGCTTAGTCTCGGCAAGATGTACCAGTTCAGCTTGGCTATGGTAGTCGGCCTTCATGCGCCATAAAATCTTGTAGACTTCAGGGTCTTCGCTCACTTGCGCTAATCGAACTACCACCTCGGTAGAGGGTAACCAGCTAACAATAGAAGATGCGGTGAGTTGCTTAGTCAGATAGTCAACCGCTTCAGGAGACAAACTGTCTAGCTCTCGAATTAGTAGCGCTTCTCGCGCTTGAACTTGATGCTCAGGCCCTGACAACCACTCATTAAGGTTAAGTTCCTGCTTTTCTGCATCCAGTACAAACACCAGTGTCTTCTGGTCTTGGTGCCATTGCTTGATCAGTCGATTAGCAATCGAAGGGTAATTAAAAGCAGGTACCGTAAACTCGTAGCCATCCCCACGCTCTAATACTTGGTAGGTCGGCGTGATAGCGAGTTGCTGTTCTATGAAAATAGACATCTTAGGGGTGAGAATGATCTCTTGCTGTTCGATCTTCTTCAAGAGCCGGTAACGAGCCACCTCTTGCTGGGGAAATGTCAGACGCTCAAGCGAAAAGCGTAGCGAGTTGACTTCGTCACGCACGACAAGCTCGAGTAATTCAGCAGTTTTCAGTTTTACTTGATCATTCTCAAGCCAAGACTCTACTGTCGTTGGAGACATCTCAGTGGCATAGCTCATACCAACCGGTGAAAGTAACAGTGAAGTAGACAAGAGTAATGATGACAACAGTCCATGTTGCATTTTAACTTCCTTGTAACACTTTTGGTCATTCTGCAAGCTGTCGCTACAAAATGCAAATAAAAAGCGCCACCCGAAGGCAGCGCTTTTTAATAACAATCAGCTAATCAAGACTACTGACGACGCATTGCGTCAAAGAACTCATCGTTCGTTTTAGTCATTGCTAGCTTGTCGATAAGGAATTCCATCGCATCGATTTCGCCCATAGGGTGAACAATCTTACGCAGAATCCACATCTTCTGTAGTTCATCGTTCTTGGTAAGAAGCTCTTCACGACGAGTACCAGATCGATTGAAATCAATCGCTGGGAATACGCGTTTTTCAGCAATCTTACGGTTAAGGTGCAGTTCCATGTTACCTGTACCTTTGAATTCTTCGTAGATAACTTCATCCATCTTAGAACCAGTATCAACCAGTGCTGTTGCGATGATAGTTAAGCTACCGCCTTCTTCTACGTTACGTGCCGCACCGAAGAAACGCTTTGGACGATGTAAAGCATTCGCATCCACACCACCAGTAAGAACTTTACCTGATGAAGGGATAACAGTGTTGTAAGCACGAGCTAGACGAGTAATTGAATCCAGTAGGATAACCACGTCTTTCTTGTGTTCAACAAGACGCTTCGCCTTCTCGATTACCATTTCTGCTACTTGTACGTGGCGAGATGCTGGTTCATCAAACGTCGATGCGATTACTTCGCCTTTAACTAGGCGCTGCATTTCTGTTACTTCTTCTGGACGCTCATCGATAAGTAGAACCATTAGTTCACACTCAGGATGGTTACGGGCAATGCTTTGAGCAATATTTTGCAGAAGCATTGTCTTACCCGCTTTTGGCGGAGCAACAATCAGACCACGCTGACCTTTACCGATTGGAGAAGCAAGGTCAAGAATACGAGCTGTGATATCTTCAGTTGCACCATTACCCGCTTCCATCACCATACGTTCGTTGGCGTGAAGAGGTGTAAGGTTTTCGAAAAGAATCTTGTTACGAGCGTTATCTGGTTTATCGTAGTTAACCGTATTTACTTTAAGCAGAGCAAAGTAACGTTCGCCATCTTTAGGTGGACGGATTTTACCGCCAATAGAGTCACCTGTACGAAGGTTAAAACGACGAATCTGGCTCGGTGATACATAAATATCATCAGGACCAGCAAGGTATGAGCTGTCTGCACTACGTAGGAAGCCAAAACCGTCTTGAAGAATTTCTAGAACACCATCACCAAAGATGTCCTCACCACTTTTTGCGTGTGCTTTAAGGATGGAGAAGATAATGTCTTGTTTTCTTAGGCGAGCTTGATTTTCAAGACCTAAGCTTTCGCTAAGTTTAACAAGTTCAGACACAGGTCTGTTCTTCAGTTCAGTAAGATTCATAGTGGTGGAAGTTTGTTTAGTCAAAATAGGGTCTGTTTTCTTAAGTTAAGAAGGATTTGGTCACAGGCTCGACCAAGAAGAGAATTTGTTCAATTAACGTGCGATAAATTAGCACTAAAACTAAGACTAGTCCATAGCTTAGAAAAAACAAAACCGCGCATTTGTTAACTGCGCGGTTTCTTTTCAAATACTCACCTGATTATAAGTTAGCGTCTAGGAACTCTTTAAGTTGAGTTTTAGACAATGCACCAACTTTAGTTGCTGCTACGCCACCGTCTTTGAAAAGAAGTAGCGTTGGAATACCGCGAATACCAAACTTTGGTGGAGTACCAGCATTTTGGTCGATATTTAATTTACCGATTGTGAGCTGACCTTCGTACTCGTTTGCGATTTCATCAAGAATCGGCGCAATCATTTTACATGGACCACACCATTCCGCCCAAAAATCAACAAGAACAGGGCCTGCAGCGTTGATTACATCGTTATCAAAACCGTCATCAGTTAGCTGCAAAATCTTATCACTCATCTTCCACTCCAATGTATTTTTTAGAACTGGTTGGATGATAACCAGTAAATAGATGCCCTATTGGAATGTATTTACTTTCGTATTGCAAGCTTAAGCTGATATTCTATAGCGATGAAAAAGACGCATATCACAGAGCAAAAGTTCGCCGACTTGGATTTACTTCCGCAAGTCATTGAAGGATTGGAGAAAAAAGGGTTCGACTATTGTACCCCTATCCAAGCCTTGGCGCTCCCGGTACTGCTCACCGGCCAAGACATTGCAGGCCAGGCCCAAACGGGTACTGGTAAAACGCTTGCGTTTCTTACTGCTACTTTTAATCACCTGCTAAAAACACCTGAGCATGAAGGCCGTAAGCCTAACCAGCCACGTGCGATTATTATGGCACCAACGCGTGAACTCGCGATTCAGATCTACAATGATGCTGACTCTCTGGTTGCAAGCACAGGTATCAAGGCAGCATTAGCTTACGGTGGCGAAAGCTACGATAAGCAACTAGGTAAGATCGAAGAAGGCGCTGATATCTTAATTGGTACGACTGGCCGCATCATCGATTTCTACAAGCAAAAGGTATTTAACCTTAACCACATTCAAGCAGTTGTTCTTGACGAAGCTGATCGCATGTTCGATCTTGGTTTCATCAAAGACATCCGCTTCTTGTTCCGTCGTATGCCTGAGCCAAAAGATCGCCTAAACATGCTGTTCTCTGCGACGCTGTCTTACCGCGTACAAGAACTTGCATTCGAACACATGCACAACCCAGAGCATGTCGTTGTTGAACCTGAGCGTAAGACTGGTCACCGTATTCAAGAAGAGCTGTTCTACCCTTCTAACGAACATAAGATGGCTCTTCTACAAACGTTAATCGAAGAAGAGTGGCCAGATCGCGCAATCATCTTCGCTAACACTAAGCACAAGTGTGAATCAGTTTGGGGCCATTTGGCTGCCGATGGTCACCGTGTAGGCTTGCTAACTGGCGATGTTCCTCAGAAGAAACGTGAAAAGATTCTTGAGCAATTCACTAAAGGTGATGTTGACCTGCTTGTCGCAACGGATGTTGCAGCACGTGGCCTACACATCCCTCAAGTAACACACGTATTCAACTTTGACCTACCTGACGATTGCGAAGATTACGTTCACCGTATCGGCCGTACAGGTCGTGCTGGTGAAAGCGGTCACTCGATCAGCTTTGCTTGTGAAGATTACGCAATCAACTTGCCACCAATCGAAGAATACATTGAGCACGCTATCCCAATGTCTGACTATGATGCTTCTGCACTACTGGAAGATCTGCCAGCACCATTGCGCTTACGCACACGTAACCCGCAACAGCGCCGTTCAAACAACAATGGCCCACGCAACGGTAACCGTAAACCAAACCAGAACCGTCGCCCACGCCAACCGCGTCATAACAAGGAAGCTTAGTCGCTTATGAGTCAAACAGTGTCACCACCGCTTTACGCTGCAATCGACCTCGGGTCGAACAGTTTTCATATGCTCGTTGTGCGTCATATCGATGGCAGCGTACAAACCATGGCTAAAATTAAGCGCAAAGTGCGTTTAGCTGCAGGCTTAGATGAAAATAATGCGCTTAGTACTGAAGCCATGCAGCGCGGTTGGGACTGTTTGAGTCTCTTTGCAGAGCGACTGCAAGATATTCCAAAAGAAAATATCCGCATTGTCGGTACAGCGACCCTACGTACTGCTATCAATGTGGATATCTTTCTAGAGAAAGCGAACCAGATCCTTGGTTACAACATCAATGTTATCTCTGGTGAAGAAGAAGCTGCGACTATCTATAAAGGCGTGGCACATACTTCTGGTGGCAGCGGCCGCCGACTGGTCGTGGATATTGGTGGCGCAAGTACCGAGATGATCATCGGTGAAGGCTTCTCAGCGAAAGCACTGACCAGCTTAAAAATGGGCTGTGTGACTTGGCTTGAACGCCACTTTAAAGATCGTCAATTAACCGCAACCAACTTTAACAACGCCATTGAAGCGGCGAAGTCGACGTTGGCTCCTATTCTAGATAGCTACACCGATATCGGATGGGATGTGTGTGTTGGTGCCAGTGGTACCGTTCAAGCACTGCAAGAAATCATGTTGGCGCAAGGCATGGATGAGGTTATTACTCATGCCAAACTTAAGCGCCTACAGAAACAAGCGATGATTACTGAACGCTTGGAAGAGCTAGAAATAGAAGGATTAACCCTTGAACGCGCTTTAGTGTTCCCAAGTGGTCTTTCTATTCTTATTGCGATTTTTGAGCTGCTTGAAATCGATTCAATGACACTCGCAGGCGGCGCACTCCGTGAAGGTCTAGCCTACGAGATGGTTGATGAGCTACGCCAAGACGATATCCGTGCACGTACCATCAAGAGCGTACAATCACGCTACCAAATGGACGTAAGCTACGGTGAACAAGTGGCTATCGTGGCACAGACTCTGTTAGATCAAGCAGGCGGAGAAGCTTGGGTTTCAGAACCTCAAGCAAGTGTTTTATTACAAACCGCAGCCAAACTTCACGAAATTGGTTTAACCATCGATTTCAAAAAAGGCGGCGAACACAGCGCTTACCTGCTACAGAATTTAGATCTGCCAGGTTTTACCCGAGCACAGAAATACTACTTGGGTGAATTAACACGTCGTTACCGTGAGCAATTAACCTCATTGCCAGAGCAACATGCTATCTCAGGCACCAGCAGTAAGCGTATTTTACGTATTCTGCGTTTGGCTATTTTGCTAACCCACCGCCGTAACCCGGCACTAGAGCCTGAGTTCAAGCTGAAGGCAGATGGCAACAATCTGACCTTAACGCTTTCTAAGCAATGGCTAGCGGACAACCCGCTGACCGCTGCAGAGCTAGAAATCGAATCGAACAGACAAAGCGATATTGGTTGGCCATTAAATATAGAATGCCTCTGATACTAGTATCTGACGCTAGAGATTAAAAAAGGTTCATCGCG
>NZ_JBFRQW010000095.1:0-1007 GCF_041472735.1 Vibrio sp. 10N.261.46.E11 | reverse complement strand
GAGCGCGGTATCACAATCGCAACTTCTCACGTTGAGTACGACACTCCAGCACGTCACTACGCACACGTAGACTGTCCAGGACACGCGGATTATGTTAAAAACATGATCACTGGTGCTGCACAAATGGACGGCGGTATCCTAGTTGTTGCTGCGACTGACGGCCCTATGCCTCAAACTCGTGAGCACATCCTACTTGGTCGTCAAGTTGGTATCCCTTACATCATCGTATTCATGAACAAATGTGACATGGTTGATGACGAAGAGCTACTTGAGCTAGTTGAGATGGAAGTTCGTGAACTTCTTTCTGAATACGACTTCCCAGGTGATGACCTACCAGTTATCCAAGGTTCTGCACTTGGCGCACTAAACGGCGAGAAGCAGTGGGAAGACAAGATCGTTGAGCTTGCAGAAGCACTAGATTCTTACATTCCTGAGCCAGAGCGTGCAGTTGACCAACCGTTCCTACTACCAATTGAAGATGTATTCTCAATCCAAGGTCGTGGTACTGTTGTAACTGGTCGTATCGAGCGCGGTATCCTACGTGTAGGTGACGAAGTAGAAATCGTTGGTATCAAAGAGACTACTCTTACTACTTGTACTGGTGTTGAAATGTTCCGTAAACTGCTTGACGAAGGTCGTGCAGGTGAGAACGTTGGTGCACTTCTACGTGGTACTAAGCGTGATGACGTTGAACGTGGTCAAGTACTTTCTGCGAAAGGTTCTATCAACCCACACACTAAGTTTGAGTCTGAAGTATACGTACTTTCTAAAGACGAAGGCGGCCGTCACACTCCTTTCTTCAAAGGTTACCGTCCACAGTTCTACTTCCGTACAACTGACGTAACAGGCGACATCACTCTACCAGAAGGCGTAGAAATGGTAATGCCAGGTGACAACGTTCAAATGACTGTTGAGCTAATCGCTCCAATCGCAATGGACGAAGGTCTACGTTTCGCAATCCGCGAAGGTGGCCGTACAGTTGGTGCTGGTGTTGTAGCTAAAATCTT
>NZ_JBFRQW010000094.1:0-599 GCF_041472735.1 Vibrio sp. 10N.261.46.E11 | reverse complement strand
CACCTCCTTATACGAAGATATTCACGATGAGTGTCCACACAGATTGATTAGGTTTAGAAAAGCAAAGAGAAGAAGAACTCCCAAGGTTCTTCGAAGTTTGTTTCTACTTTTTAAAGTGGAGATAAATTAGCAGTGTCCCGTTCGTCTAGAGGCCTAGGACACCGCCCTTTCACGGCGGTAACAGGGGTTCGACTCCCCTACGGGATACCACTTCCTTCAAGAAGTAAAAAGGGTCGTTAGCTCAGTTGGTAGAGCAGTTGACTTTTAATCAATTGGTCGCAGGTTCGAATCCTGCACGACCCACCATTCTTTCTCCACGAAGGAATTAAAACTTTTAGTGGGCGATTAGCTCAGTTGGGAGAGCACCTGCCTTACAAGCAGGGGGTCACTGGTTCGAGCCCGGTATCGCCCACCATTTCCTCCCAAGGAAATAAAATATGGGGCTATAGCTCAGCTGGGAGAGCGCCTGCCTTGCACGCAGGAGGTCTGCGGTTCGATCCCGCATAGCTCCACCATCTTTCTCCATGAAGGATGGCTTTTATTTTCACTTTTTAAAAAGTGAAGACAAAAGAAACTATCATGGGCGATTAGCTCAGTTG
>NZ_JBFRQW010000093.1:0-241 GCF_041472735.1 Vibrio sp. 10N.261.46.E11 | reverse complement strand
TGAGATGAGTTTTCCCTGGCGCTATAAGCGTCCTAAAGGGTTGTCGTAGACTACGACGTTGATAGGCAGGGTGTGTAAGTGCTGCGAGGCATTGAGCTAACCTGTACTAATTGCCCGTGAGGCTTAACCATACAACACCCAAGGGGTTTTGTGGACTCAAAGACAGACCTTGAATGAGTTTGAAGAGATACTTTTATAGCTCTATTAAATAGAGAAGCGGCTTTCCGAATTTTAAAATTTG
>NZ_JBFRQW010000092.1:0-5399 GCF_041472735.1 Vibrio sp. 10N.261.46.E11 | reverse complement strand
ATTGGTCACTCAGTTCATTGAAATCAATTTGTTACCGAAGTAACTGCCATTCCTTAGAATGACGTTTTGATATTCATCAACGAGTGCCCACACAGATTGATAGGTTTAAATTATTAAAGAGCTTCTCTTCGTTGTGACTTACATCACTTCGGAAGAGGCGGCCATTCTAGCGATTTAATTCTCAGTGTCAAACACTTTTGAAAATTAATTTCTACTTTCTAAAAGTAGGAGCGAATTATCGCTTAAAGCTAGTTGCCTCACTAACATTCTTCGCTGAAGCCTTGTGGCGTCTACCGTGTCAGTGAGGCGGCATTATAGAGATATTCCTCACATTGGCAAGTATTTATTACCGAAAATTGCAAAAATAACGGTTAAATGATGGATAAACACCCAAAGCCTTATTTATGCAAGTTTAACTACAAAGTACCTACATAATAACCACAGACTTATCCACAATCGCTTTAATTTTATCCCCTAGAAACTAAAAAAGCTGCCTTGAGGCAGCTTTTTAAATGGCAATGAGTCTAAATCCCAGAACCATATTGCTCTCCATCGTCTTCATGGAGACCACATTCTCGTTTCAGACCATTGAAACGGGTTTCTTCTTCAGTCATACCCGGTTCCCATTTCTTAGTCGTATGAGTATCTCCAACAGAAAGGTACCCCTGCTCGCGAAGTGGATGGTAACTAAGGCCATGCTCTTCCAAGTAATAGTGAACATCTTTATTTGTCCAATCAATTACTGGCAAGAACTTAAACACACCATTTTGGATAGATAAGATAGGCAAGTTTGCACGCGATTGAGATTGCTCTCTTCTCAACCCAGAAAACCAAGTGCCCGCCTCTAGTTCATCCAGCGCTCTTCTCATCGGTTCAACTTTATTAAGCTTGTTGTACTTCTCTATCCCTTCTATACCTTGATCCCAAAGTTTGCCATATTGCGCTTCTTGCCAATTAGGGCTCTGCTGAGAACGAAAGACTTGAAGGTTTAGAGTCAACTTCTGACTTAGCTCATCGATAAATCGATACGTTTCCGGGAATAGATACCCAGTGTCCGTAAGAATAACTGGAATATCGGGTTTGGCTTGAGTCACTAAGTGCAGCATCAATGCTGCTTGGATTCCGAAACTAGAAGACACCACATGTGTTCCTTCTAAGTTTTCCAGAGCCCACTTCACTCTTTCTAATGCGGTTAGCTGCTCTAACTCAGCATTAATTTGTCCAAGACGAAGTATCTGCTCCGTCTTAGTCAATGCGAGTAGCTCTGCTAACTTCAATTTTGAAGCGACAGAATTATGCATGCAGATCCCTCTTTGAAATGATCACCTCTTCGATGATGCCAGCTCGGATTGTAAAATCACCGAACCCTTCATTGTCGTTACGTTCCGTAGCCCAACGTCCCACCAGCGAATCAATCTCTTCTAAGATCTGAGCTGAAGTGATGTTCTCTTTATACATCTTCGGGATACGAGTTCCGGCTTTGTTGCCACCTAAGTGCATGTTGTAACGCCCCGGCGCCTTACCGACTAAACCCAACTCAGCCAACATTGCACGACCACAGCCGTTTGGACAACCCGTGATGCGAAGGATGATGTTATCTTCTTCTGGTAATCCGTGTTTCTTCAGAATGTCTTCAACATCCGTTACAAACTCAGGAAGAAAACGTTCGGCTTCTGCCATTGCTAACGGACATGTTGGGAATGCCACACACGCCATTGAGTTCTTGCGCTGTTCTGAAACGGCATCATCCATCAGACCGTATTGACGTGCCAGCTTTTCAATTTGTGCCTTTTGGCTCTTAGGTACACCTGCAACAATGAGATTTTGGTTCGCTGTCATGCGGAAATCACCTTTGTGGATCTTCGCTATTTCAGCAACACCTGTTTTCAGCGCTTTACCCGGAAAATCAAGTAAACGACCATTTTCGATGAATAACGCTAAGTGGTGCTTACCATCAATACCTTCCGCCCAACCGATACGGTCGCCACGGCCAGTAAACTCATAAGGACGACTTTCAGCAAACTCAACGCCTGCACGTTTTTCTACTTCTGCTTTGAATACATCAATACCAACACGGTCTAGTGTGTATTTGGTTTTGGCATTCTTACGATTCGAACGGTTACCCCAGTCACGTTGTGTCGTCACAACAGCTGCCGCTACATCTAACGTTTTCTCTAATGGCACAAAACCAAAGTCGTCAGCTTTACGTGCATAAGTAGAAGTATCGCCGTGCGTCATTGCAAGACCACCGCCCACTAATACGTTAAAGCCCACCAGCTTTCCGTCTTTAGCAATCGCAATAAAGTTAAGATCGTTAGCATGAACATCTACGTCATTTTGCGGAGGAATTACAACCGTCGTTTTGAACTTACGTGGTAAGTAGTTACTACCTAAGATAGGTTCTTCATCTGTTGTTGCGAGCTTTTCACCATCTAACCAGATCTCAGCATAAGCACGAGTTTTAGGTAATAGGTGTTCACTGATCTTTTTCGCCCACTCATAAGCTTCTTGGTGTAGCTCGGACTCAACCGGGTTCGTGGTACACAAAACATTTCGGTTTACATCACCCGCAGTAGCGATCGAATCAATACCAATACTGTTTAGTGTTTGGTGCATTAACTTAATGTTCGGCTTCAACACACCATGGAACTGAAAGGTTTGACGTGTTGTTAGACGAATTGAACCATAAGAGGTGCTTTCATCTGCGAATTTATCAATCGCGAGCCACTGCTTAGGAGTGATGATGCCGCCTGGCATACGCGCACGTAGCATTACATTATGTAAAGGTTCTAATTTTTGCTTGGTACGTTCGTTACGAATATCACGGTCGTCTTGTTGGTACATACCGTGGAAGCGGATCAACTGAAAGTTATCAGCAGTAAAACCACCAGTGATACGATCTTGAAGATCTTGTTCAATCGTACCGCGAAGGTTTTTACTTTCACGCTTCAGACGTTCATTGTCAGCCAAAGGTCCCAGTACTTGACCTAGCACTTCTTGCTCTATTACTTGCTTGCTCATTAGTACACATCCCTTTGGTAACGTTTCGCTTTACGTAAATCATTAATATATTGTTCAGCTTGTTCGCGGCTCTGATTGCCATGTTTTTCCGCTATCGTAACTAACGCTTCATGAACATCTTTTGCCATTCGAGTTGCATCGCCACATACATAGAGGTACGCGCCCTCTTGAAGCCATTGCCAAACCTGCTCTGCCTGCTCAATTAATCGGTCTTGAACATAAACCTTTTCTTTTTGATCACGACTAAACGCAACATCAAGCTTGGTTAATGCACCAGATTTAAGATACCTCTGCCATTCAACTTGATATAAGAAATCTTGAGTAAAGGTACGGTCACCAAAGAACAACCAGCTTTTACCTTCAGCGTCATTGTTTTCACGCTCTTGAACAAAACTACGGAAAGGTGCGATACCAGTACCCGGGCCAACCATGATGATTGGTGTGTTGTCGTCTTGCGGCAGTTTGAAGTTATTGTTGTTCTCTACAAACACCTTCACTTCACCACCTTCTTCAAGGCGTTGAGCTAAGAAACTTGAAGCGCCACCCAGACGAAATTCATCGCCCTTTTGGTATTCAACCAGACCAACCGTTAAGTGAACTTCTTCATCTACTTCTGCTTGGCTTGATGCAATAGAATAGAGGCGTGGAGTTAACTTACGTAGTAGGCCAATCAATTCATCAGCCGATAGCTTGGTCTTCTTCTCAGCTAAAACATCGACAACTTGAGTATTACCCGCGTATTCACGAAGCTTGTCTTTATCTTCCACCAGCTTAATTAACTTCTTACTGCCCGAAAGCTCAGCAAACTTAGTCACTAGCTGAGGGTTTGAAGATGTAATCTCAAATTTGCTGACGAGTGCGCTATGCACAGACAAGTTGTCACCATCGACATCGACACTTTCGATACCAGACAGCCCAACCTTAGAAAGAATTTGATTTGCGAGTTCTGAACTGTTTTCAAACCATACGCCTAGCGCATCACCCGGTTGGTAAGTAATACCCGACTCATCAAGATCAATTTCGATATGACGAACATCTTTGCCCGAATCACGACCAGTGATCTTTTGGCTCGTTAACAGTGTCGCTGTGTATGGGTTTTGTTTGGTGTATTGCGAATGACCGGCAGCCGCTTGACCGACGGGCAACTGAACTACATCGGCTTCAGTGCCTGTAGATAGCGTCTCTTTTACTTGCTCTAATGCTTTAGCGCGCCACTGCGTTGCTGACTCTTCGTAATCAACATCACAATCAAGACGGTCGACAAACGATTTGGCACCAAGCTTAGCGAGGAAGTTATCGAAGTCTTTAGCCGTTTGGCAGAAGAACTCATAGCTTGAGTCACCTAAACCGATCACACCGTATTGTAGGTTTGATAATTTTGGCGCTTTCTTCGATTGAAGGAATTCATGCAACTCAATAGCGTTATCAGGGGCTTCGCCCTCACCATTGGTTGAAGCTACAAAAATGACGTGTGTCTCTTTGGCTAAGTTCTTACCTTTATAATCACTTGCATCGAAAAGCTCGACAGCAATCCCTAAGGCTTTCGCTTCTGCCTCAAGCGATTCAGCGACACCTTTCGCATTACCGGTTTGGGATGCGAAGATAATGCTGAGCTTACCCGCAGGTTTTGCGGCTACTGCAGCAGCTGCTTGAGCGATTGGCGCGGCGGCACCCACAGGCTGAGTTTGGCTCACACCCCAAAGGTAACCACTGACCCATGCCAGTTGTTGAGAAGATAATTCAGAAACAGTTTGCTGAAGATGACCCAATTGTTGGTCATTAAGTGGTGCTGCTAGCCCAGGTAACTCATTAGCCCCAGACTGTGCATTATTATTTTGTGAAGACTCTTTCTTATTTAAAGACATGGTCACGACATCCCTAATCATTGCGTGACGATAGATTAACCACTCCTTTTAATAACAAGAAAGAATAGAAAAGTATGTTTTATAACTTTTTGGAAGTAAAAACCGATTGAAACGTCAATTGAGTTACTGGTTTTCAATACGAACTTGTTGAAAGCCAACCGCCATTGCCGACTTAGATGCTAGGTCTAAATCCGCGTAATGACACTCTTCACCATGAACATCAGTAAGCAAAACAAAGCCACCGCCCATATGGCGAAACTCCACAACCCAAGACCCCTCTTGAATTGAGGGCTCTATGATCGCTTCAACCAACAGATTTTCTCGATATAAATTTCGTAATTCATTGAGTGTCATATTCCATCCCTTGCTTTGACCTCACAACATAGACCTTATAAGAATAGACGCTAATTAGGTCTCTGTATTAAGGATGGTCGAAAGTGATGAATGTGCTAACTAATTCCAGAAAAGTATATACCCAAGTAACTTCAAGATGCTTGATCTGCTCCAGTTAGA
>NZ_JBFRQW010000090.1:12813-29059 GCF_041472735.1 Vibrio sp. 10N.261.46.E11 | reverse complement strand
TAAGTGAACGGCATTACTCACAAGGAGGCTCTTTTCTCTATTAACTCGCAATAGAGCTAAGCAACTACCGCAGTTACGGAAATGATAGCAATTACGCGCTGATACCCGCATGACGTAGCATCGCATCGATTTGAGGCTCACGACCACGGAAGCGTTTGAACAGCTCCATAGGCTCTTCACTGCCACCCATCTCAAGGATGTTGTTCAGGAAGCGATTGCCCGTTTCAGTGTTGAAGATACCCTCTTCTTCAAATGCTGAGAACGCATCTGCAGACAATACTTCTGCCCACAGGTAGCTGTAGTAACCTGCGCTGTAGCCACCAGCAAAGATGTGACCAAAGCTGTGTGAGAAGCGGTTCCAGTCAAGGCTTGGCAATACAGAAACCTTAGACTTCACGTCGGCTAGCGTTTCTAGTACGCGAGCTCCCACTTCTGGGTCGTATTCTGTGTGCAGCGTAAAGTCGAACAAACCAAGCTCTAGCTGACGCAGAATAAACATCGCAGATTGGAAGTTCTTCGCCGCTAGCATCTTCTCTAGCATCTTTTTAGGTAAGGCTTCACCCGTTTCGAAATGACCCGAGATGAACGACAGCGCTTCTTCTTCCCAACACCAGTTTTCTAGGAACTGACTTGGTAGCTCAACCGCATCCCAAGGCACACCATTGATACCCGCAACTGCGCCCGCTTCTACTTGCGTTAGCATGTGGTGGATACCGTGACCAAACTCGTGGAACAGTGTCACTACTTCATCGTGAGTAAATAGCGCAGGCTTATCACCAACTGGCTTGTTGAAGTTACACGTTAGGTAAGCGACAGGTGTTTGTAGCTCGCCAGATTGAGTAATACGACGACCACGACAGTCATCCATCCAAGCACCGCCACGTTTGTGCTCACGTGCGTATAGGTCTAGGTAGAAGCTACCGCGCAGTGCTCCTGTCGCATCAAATATATCAAAGAAGCGCACTGACTCATGCCATGTGTCGACGCCTTCACGCTCTGTTACCGACATACCAAACACACGATTCAGTACCTCAAACAGGCCTGAAACCACATTAGATTCTGGGAAGTAAGGACGAAGCTCTTCATCAGAGATCTCGAACAGGTTCTGCTTCTGCTTTTCGCTGTAGTAAGCGATGTCCCACAGGTTTAGCTCAGAGACACCAAACTCTTTCTCAGCAAACTGACGTAGCTCTTCTACTTCACGTTCACCTTGCGGTTTGGCTTTTACTGCTAGGTCGTTTAAGAAGCCAAGAACCTGATCTGGCGTTTCAGCCATCTTGGTCGACAATGATTTTTCGCTGTAGGTGCTGAAACCCAGCATGCGTGCGATCTCGTGACGCAGTTTAAGCTGCTCTGTGATGATCTCTGTGTTGTCCCACTTACCAGCATTTGGACCACGATCCGAAGCGCGTGTTACGTAAGCTTCGTACAACTCTTTACGTAACGCTTGGTTATCACAGTAAGTCATCACAGGTAGGTATGATGGGATATCTAGAGTCAGTAGGTAACCTTCCAGCTCTTTAGCTTCTGCCGCGGCTTGTGCTGCTGCCAATGCCGACTCAGGCATACCCGCCAGTTCAGCTACGTCTGTGATCTGCTTGCTCCAACCCATGGTTGCATCAAGCACGTTGTTTGAGAATTGAGAGCCTAGCTCAGACTGGCGCTTGCTGATCTCGCCGTAGCGGTGCTGTTCGTCCGCAGGCAAGCCAATGCCTGACAATTCAAAGTCACGCAGTGCGTCAGTAATAGTTTTTTGTTGAGCTCGGTTTAATGCCGAGAATGCTTCGCTCGCCTTGATCGCTTTGTACGCTTCAAACAAGCCTTTGTGTTGACCAACCCAAGTGCCGTACTCAGACAGTACTGGTAGGCAGCTTTCATACGCTTCACGCAGTTCGTCGCTGTTAACAACAGAGTTCATGTGGCTTACTGGTGACCAAATACGGCCTAAACGATCATCCACTTCTTCAATCGGAGCAACGAGGTTGTCCCAGCTTGGCGAAGTATTACCTTCAAGTACTTGTTCTATCTTGTTGCGACACGCTTCAATCACTTGCTCAACCGCTGGCTTAACGTGCTCAGGTTTGATTTGTGAAAACGGAGGTAAGTCCGTGAAGGTTAATAGCGGATTAGACATATAAACATTCCTTTGGCTTTAGAGACTTTCGTCTTTTTTGTAATGAGGTCGTCTTACAGTCATCAGGCTCAGGTTCGCCCTAAAAAAATCACCTGCGAATAGTTATTAAATAGTGCCCAATAAGGCAAATTTCAATAGTAGAACCAATAACTAACCACATATTGCGAACGACTGTTCCTGAATTGTTCGAGAATTTATGGTCCATTGAGGGTTATAATGGTTTGATTACCCCCACCTACACTAACCACACTCTAAATCGAGAGTGTTACGAGAGTTTAATTTGTTAAGTTATCGCCACAGCTTCCACGCAGGTAACCACGCCGACGTAGTAAAGCATATCGTACAGAGCCTTATTCTTAATTCTTTGAAACAGAAGGATAAGCCTTTTGTTTATCATGACACTCACTCTGGTGTAGGTCGTTACGACTTAACGCATGAATGGTCTGAAAAAACCGGTGAATACAAGCAAGGTATCGCTCGCGTTTGGGATCAGCAAAATCTTCCTGAAGACATTCAAAGCTACCTTGAGTCTATCTCAACACTAAATAACGGTGACAAGCTTCGCTACTACCCAGGTTCACCACGTGTTGCCCGCGCACACCTACGTGACCAAGACCGCATGGTGTTAACCGAACTTCACCCTGCAGACCACCCGCTGCTTGAGCAAGAGTTCCACCGCGATCGTCAGGTATCTATCTACAAAGAAGATGGTTTCCAACGCTTAAAAGGCAGCCTGCCACCAAAAGAACGTCGTGGTTTGGTACTTATCGACCCGCCTTATGAGCTAGCAAGAGAGTACCGCGATGTGGTGACGGCGATTGCTCAAAGCCATAAGCGCTGGGCAACCGGTATCTACGCAATTTGGTACCCGGTAGTAAACCGTTGTGACATCGAAGACATGATCGAAGGCCTTGAAGGCTTAGGTATCAACAAGATTCTACAAATCGAACTTGGCGTATCACCAGACACTAACGAGCGCGGCATGACAGCATCAGGCATGATTGTTATCAACCCACCTTGGAAGCTAGAGAGCCAAATGAACGAGATTCTTCCATTCTTGAAGGAAGCAATTGCACCGGCAACCGGTCACTTCAAAGTAGAGTGGATCGTACCCGAGTAATCTCGAATCCACATCATAGACTGAAGAATCTTCAACAGACTGTGATGTGGACGAATAAATTTTAAACAGGGAGATTGAGTTCAACCGATCTGCCCTCAATATAATAATTAGACAATTTAAGAATCTATAGGACGTAGGTATCCAGTGCTCTCACTGTGACTACAACCTTCAACAAATGGAGAAAGTAATGGCGACTCATTTTGATTACATCTGTATCGGTGGCGGTTCAGGCGGCATCGCATCAGCTAACCGCGCAGCAATGCACGGTGCAAAAGTTGCACTTATCGAAGCTCAAGACCTTGGTGGTACTTGTGTAAACGTTGGTTGTGTTCCTAAAAAGGTAATGTGGCACGGCGCTCAAGTCGCTGAAGCTATCAACCTATACTCTGAAGACTACGGCTTCGACGTTGATGTAAAAGGCTTCAACTGGGGCAAACTGGTTGAAAACCGCCAAGCTTACATTGGTCGTATCCACCAATCTTACGATCGCGTACTGGGTAACAACAAAGTAAACGTAATCAAAGGCTTTGCTAAGTTCGTTAATGAGAAGACCGTTGAAGTTAACGGTGAACACTACACAGCAGATCACATCCTGATCGCGGTAGGTGGTCGTCCAACCATTCCAAACATCCCAGGTGCAGAATACGGTATCGACTCAAATGGCTTCTTCGACCTGATGGAGCAACCTAAACGTGTTGCTGTTATCGGCGCGGGATACATCGCAGTTGAGATCGCAGGCGTACTAAGTGCACTTGGCACAGAAACACACCTATTCTGCCGTAAAGAATCACCACTACGTAGCTTCGATCCAATGATCATCGAAACGCTAGTAGAAGTAATGGAAGCAGAAGGTCCAACACTTCACACGCATTCTGTTCCTAAAGAAGTAGTGAAAGAAGCGGACGGCACACTGACTCTACACCTAGAGAACGGCAACACTCAAAACGTTGACCACCTAATTTGGGCTATCGGTCGCCACCCAGCAACTGACGCGATCAACCTAGCATCAACTGGCGTTGAGACGAACGACCGTGGCTATATCAAGGTAGACGAGTTCCAAGCGACTAACGTTCCGGGCATCTACTGTGTTGGTGACATCATGGAAGGCGGTATCGAGCTAACTCCTGTAGCAGTTAAAGCAGGTCGTCAGCTTTCTGAGCGTCTATTCAACGGTCAAACCAACGCGAAGATGGACTACAAGCTAGTTCCTACTGTTGTATTCAGCCACCCACCTATCGGCACGATCGGTCTAACGACTCAAGAAGCTGAAGAGCAATACGGCAAAGACAACATCAAGGTATACACGTCTGGTTTTACTGCAATGTACACTGCAGTCACTCAGCACCGTCAACCTTGTAAGATGAAGCTAGTATGTGCTGGCGAAGAAGAGACTGTAGTCGGCCTACACGGCATCGGTTTTACTGTTGATGAAATGATTCAAGGCTTCGGCGTTGCAATGAAAATGGGCGCAACCAAAGCAGATTTCGACTCTGTTGTGGCGATTCACCCAACGGGCAGCGAAGAATTCGTTACCATGCGATAAACCACTGTAAGTCAAAGAAATATTATACAAAAGCCGACCTATGTCGGCTTTTTTTGTTTTTTACCGTATGGTTGGGATATTTATTAACCGAACAGCATTTTACATACTTAACTTGGAATCAAGATCAAACTACAATCGCGCGCTATAAAATTACACGCATAAAAAAACAATTAGCTCTAATACATGAAGGATGTACGAGTAATGAAAAAAGTGAGTATTCTCGCAGCAGCGATTGCAGTGGCTTTAACAGGTTGTGGTAGCGACAGTTCTAATTCAGGTGTCACAACACCGACAGAACCATCAACAACAACCAACAAATTTATCGATGCCGCTGTTGAAGGTATCTACTACAGTACTAGCTCTGGTTCAAAGGGCATCACAAACAGCGAAGGCGAATTTACCGCTAAGTCTGACGACACGGTGACCTTCTTCATTGGTGGTGAAAATGGCTTGAAAGTAGGGGCAGCATCAAACCGTGATGTACTGACGCCATTTGAAGCGGCGGGCAAATACGACCGAGCTCTGAATTTAGCAATTCTGCTTCAGTCTTTAGATAATCAATTTGGTAACGCTTCTGATGAAGTACTAACAATTCCAGATGCGCTGCGCGAACCTGATGCTGCGACGTTAGCGAAGATGAAAAACCTAAGTCTAGATGACCGTGATTCTGTTACAGACTTCCTGACAGCGATGGGAGTCACTTCAATTACAAGTGAATCTGAAGCATTGGCTCATATGGAGAAAGCATTCGGAGAAAAATCAGGGACTGTTCGCGGCAGCACTGATGCCAATCCATTTGTAGCGAAAAATGGGCAATTCATTCGCTCAATCATGGTGAGACAGTATGATATTAACGATCCAAACAACCGCCCTAACGACAAAACAATGTTAGTTCACGCTGACAAAATGCTTCCTAAAGCTGTGTTTGAACATACACGTGGCACGCCTTACTTCATTTATCAAGATTCAGCCAATGGTCTTATTGCTGTAAGTGACAGCGACTCTTTATTGTCATACGCAGACGCTGAAAAGTACATCAGCTGTGTATTGGCAGGGAGTTCTGCAGGCTGCAATCAAACAGCTCACCCAGACTTCACCCTAAACGCTCCGTTTTCTTACCTTCTACTTGATAAAAGCAAAGAAAATACCACACCTAAACCAGAGAGTTACGGTTGGGCACCTTTCATTGAAGGGAATCAACAAGTCCTCAACCACTACACGCCAAACAAACTGGAAGATGATCGAGATGAAGGCGATGCAACCCCTTCATACCAATATGAAACTCTTTCAGGTAGCTATGACCCAATTACAAAAATATACACACAAATTCGTTCAAAAACAGAGTTAAGCGACCCATCAAGCGAATCAAGTAAAGCAAAGCGTATCGAAGAAAGTTTGAATTTCTACTATCACGTAGAAACACCTAGTGACGAAAGGTACGTGGATTTCACTGGGTCTTGGGATACCACTCAGATTTGCGCTGATGGACAAAATGCTGTCATGAGAATGGTATTTGATTCTGAGGGCGCTACCGTATCAGGGAAAGAGTGCAATGCAAACTCACCGGCAGATCTTGAAGACTCAGGCAAGAAGTATACCTATGAAGAGCTTGCTGCAATTGACTATTGGTGGTTTAACATTTCAGGACGTGAATCAAAAGCAACACTGACAGATCTAAACTCAGTCGTGCGCTTCTGTGATGATACTGACAATGGTTATATTCCTGGTTCAGGAGATAAATGTCCTGTTGATGCAAATGGTAATAATCAAGAATACATCATTAAATGGGAGTATCAGCCAGCAGGTACTAACTGGGATGAAGGGTTGCTAACTCGCCGTAAAATGACTCCAGACGGATCAACAACAGGCCGTGTGAGCATCATGCAAAAAATCAACTAACCTTTGAGTTAATTTGATTACTTATTAATAAACCAGAAGCTGAGCTTCTGGTTTTTTCATTTTTAACACACATGAACCTTCAAACAACCATCAACGTAGATACAGAAACAAAGAACTATCGAGAACAACATGGAGTTTGTTATGAATCTACTCATTGAATCATTTGAAGGCGGGATTTATTTGGCTTACCAAGTCGTTGGTGAGCAAAAGCAGTTAATTAAGGACGGCCACCAGCACCCAATGAAGTTTTTGAGTGTTAACCAAGCCCGTGACCACTTCAGTGATCAAGGCGTATCGTCAGCAATGCTGATACACAACAGTGCATACGACGAGATGTGCGGTGAGCATTGTGGTAACACCCAACCGTTCGAGATTGATTTGAAGTGGAGTTGAATCAACTTCAAATCAATCGCGATAAAAATTGAAAGGCTTGCAGCGACGCAAGCCTTTTTGATGAGAATAGCTTTCCCTTTCTGCACTGAACTCAGCGCAATGTTCGTTTCTGTCTGCGTTTGATGTTTTGCTCTTTCACAATAAAGTCGAACAATGGCGCGAACAGGTTAGCAAACAGAATGGCTAACATGATTCCCTCTGGATAAGCTGGGTTGAGCACTCTAATCCCGACGGTCATAACGCCTATCAAAATACCGTAAGACCATTTACTGTTATTGGTAAAAGCGGCAGATACTGGGTCGGTTGCCATAAAGAAAGTGCCAAAAGCAACGCCACCCAACACAAAGTGCCAGTAGAACGGCATCGAAAACATCGAGTTGGTATCGGAGCCGATCCAATTCATCAAACTCGAAGTCACCACGAGGCCAATAATTACACCAGCGACTATGCGCCAAGAGGCTATCTTCATGGCCATCAGAATCAGACCCGTCAACATGATAAGCAATGAAGAAGCCTCACCCATCGAGCCCGGAATATTACCGATAAAGGCGTCCATCCAAGTGATCGCCTCGCCAGTCATGTTATTGATGAGTGACGTGCTGCCACCTTCGTACCATTGACTCAGCGGCGTCGCGCCTGAATAGCCGTCAGCGGCAACCCACACAAGCCCACCCGACATGTTGGATGGATAAGCGAAATAGAGAAACGCGCGGCCTGCGAGTGCAGGGTTAAGGAAGTTTCGTCCTGTACCACCGAACAGCTCTTTGGCCACAACGATACCGAAGGTGATACCTAATGCGGCTTGCCATAACGGGATAGTCGGCGGGAGGATTAAGGCGAACAACACCGAACTCACAAAGAAGCCTTCGTTGACCTCATGCTTACGCACTACGGCAAACAACACCTCCCAGAAGCCACCGACCACAAACACAGTGGCATAAACGGGTAAGAAGTAGAGAGCCCCGAGCAACATCTGACTTCCCCAGCTACTTGCCATTAAGGACTGTGCATCACCAAATGCCCATGACAAGCGCCAGCTGCTCTCGATAACCGAGGAAAGCTCATTGAGTTGATAACTGGATGTTAGTGCCGAGACACTCTGGTGTCCGACGTTATACATCCCCCAGAACATGGCAGGAAAAGTCGCCAGCCACACCAAAATCATAATACGCTTGAGATCGATACTATCTCGAACGTGGGTCAAGCCTCGGTTCACGTTGCCGGGCGTGTAAAATATGGTCGCAAAAGCCTCATACACAGGGTAGAGCTTTTCATACTTACCACCCGCTTCGAAGCGCGGAGCCACGTCTTCTAATCGTTTTTTCAAACTCATAATCTCAATCACCTTATTGCTTGAGTTATGGTTTTCTACGCACCAACTGCTCTATTTGAACAATTTTTAGCTATTTTTAATCAAATTTGTATTGAAAATCCGAGTATCCGGAAATCGACCTGATATTGAAAAGAAAGGCCTATAAACAACAAAGCCCCAGCAATGGCTGAGGCTTATTTGGTATTACGCACGTCTTCGTTATTTCACACACATCACATTAAGTAGTGAGGAGCCTTTAAGCTGGTTTACGTTACCGTTAGTAAACAGGCCTTTTTTGTCTGCGCCCCAATAAGGCAGGTGCATTGGCCAGTTCTGATTTTCCATGACCTTCGACCCTAAGAGACTTTGCCACTGCTTTTCACTCAACAGCGTCATATTAATCTTATCACATACTAATTCGGCACTGTCGTAATCGAGTCGGCTCCAAGGTTTACCTTGCTCCATATAAAACTGTTGTTCATCACCTAAAAGATAAGGAATCGCATATTTACTACCCGCAACACTCGCTGTCATGCGTATTTCAATGTTCAGATCATTGTCTGAATTTGCACCATGACTAGGAAAAGCTTGAATGGCAGCAGCACTCGCGACTGCAGATTTTTGAGCAGCAGCTATCGGCTTTGGTGCTGGTTTCGCTGCTACTTTAGCCTTAACCGTTTTTGACTCTGCCGTTTTTGACTTCATTGCTTTGGTCACGACCGGTTGTGAAGAAGAGGTCTTCGATTTATCAACCATACGAATAAAGGCTTCGCCATACCCAGAAATCTTACGTACCTGAGCTAAGTCTTTTCTCGCATCAGAGAAGGTAGAATAAGGACCAATTAGGCAGCGATAATCTCCACCTTCGGGCTTCATCCATACGTTAGTTGAAATCTTCTCATACAATGGCTTTGCTTTGCTCAGTGACAAAGGCTTATTCAACAAACCACATTGAACCCAAAACAGCTCATTATCTGAATGATGTTTAGGCGCTTTACTGCCCCAAACACCTTTACCAATCGGACATGATTGTTCTAGCTGTGGTAACTGATTGGTGCTTGCCTGAGTCGCATCGCATAGAACCGATTCGGCATTAACTTGGCTTGATACCAACAGAAATGCAGCAATAAGCCCCATACGATAATTTCTAACCACAGCACGACATACAACATTCATTGTCAACTTCATAACCACCACTTAAACCCTCTAGGGGTTAATTATTACCGAACAAGTGTCGATAAAACATGAATTCCATTTTAAGTACTATTGACTCTATCAATGGTACTAAGTTCCAAATTCATTAAGCAAAAAAAGAGCCGTAATTGCTTACGACTCTTAGTTTAGTGATTTTTTTTACTAAAAATCAAACTGAACTATCACCCTTTATAGATTTTCGGGTTAAACACGTCACGTAACCAGTCGCCTAGTAGGTTGATAACTAGAACCAATGTCACCAAAAGCACACCTGGGAATGCAGTGATCCACCATGCTCCTGAGAAGATGTAGTTAAAACCAGTACTAATCAGAGCACCCAGTGACGGTTGGTCGACTGGAAGGCCTAAACCTAGGAAAGAAAGTGCCGCTTCTGACATGATGGCATTTGCCACCTGTACTGTAGAGATAACCAAAATCGGTGATAAACAGTTAGGCAGAATATGACGGAACATGATACGAGGCGCTCTAAAGCCCATCACACGTGCCGCTTCTACGTACTCTTTCTTCTTCTCTGCTAATACTGATGCACGAATAGTACGCGCATACTGCGGCCATTCTGCGATACCAATGATCACCACCAGCATCACCACAGCGTATTGTGCATAGAAATCACTACCGAAACTTGCCTTAAAGATGGCCGAGACAATGATCGCAACCATCATGGTTGAGAACGAAAGCTGAACATCAGCGAAGCGCATCAAGAAGCTATCAATACGGCCACCGAAGTAACCCGCAGACAAGCCAATGATAATACCAAGCGTCAGCTGTAGACCTACCGCTAAGAAACCAATGGTCAGTGATAAACGAGAACCGTAAAGCATAGTCGATAAAATATCACGGCCTTGCTCATCCGTTCCTAGCAAGAAGCGTTCTTCGCCGTCTTCCATCCATGATGGTGGAAGTTCTGAGTCCATGATGTCGATAGACGTCACGTCATACGGGTCTGTTGGCGCTAGAATAGGGGCAGCTAGAGCCATCACTAAAAAGATTGAGAAAATGGCGAAACTCACCATTGCCACTTTGTCGCGTAAGAAGTAATACACAATGTCTGATTGCTTAAAACGTTCCCAGCGAGATGGAGCTGTTGTTGTTTGTTCCATGATTATGCTCCTTTCCCTGTGATGTTAACGGTTGGGTTGATAACACCGTAAAGCAAATCAACAATTGTGTTAGTCACGACGAAAATAAGACCAACAAAAATAACGTATGCGGTAATCAGCGGAGTATCCACTCGGTTAATCGCTTCTAAGAATAAGAAACCTGTACCTGGCCACTGGAAAACCGTCTCAGTAAGAATGGTGTATGCCACCATAGTACCGATTTGAACACCACCTACCGTTAATACTGGCAGCATTGTGTTTTTCAAAGCGTGTTGGTAGTAAATCTTGTTCAGCGCTAGGCCTTTTGCTTTACCAAACTTGATGTATTCAGAGCTAAGAACCTCTAGCATTTCAGAACGTACTAGACGAATGAATAGCGGCAGCATGATAGATGCTAGAGCAATACTCGGCAGAACTAAGTGTGCAAGGCCATCTAGCGTTAAGAAGCCAGACTCCCAACCAAACCAGTTGGCCGTATCACCACGTCCAAATGACGGCAGCCAACCGAGCTCAATAGAGAACACATACATCAGCATGATTGCAGTTAAGAAAACAGGAACCGAGATACCGACACTACTGCCTGCCATAATCAATTTGGTAAAAAAGCTTTTTGGGTGAATAGCAGAGTAAACGCCGAGTGGGATCGACATACAAACAATAATTAAAGAAGCACCAAATACCAGCTCCAGAGTCGCCACTAGTTTATCTAGAATCACATCAACTGCAGGTCGCTTAAAGAAGTATGAAGTACCAAGATCACCCTGTAGAGCTGCGCCTACAAAGCGAGAGTATTTTGTAACGAAGGGATCATTTAAGCCGAGTTCATCGCGTAGCGCTTGACGCTCCGCCTCTGAAACAGATTGACCGACTAACTCACGTAACGGGTCGCCCAGGTTATCCTGAATGGCAAACGCCACCAAACTGATCACAAACATCACTATCAGTGCCTGAAACAGGCGCTTGACCAGAAACGTAACCATTCCTTGCCCCTTATCTATCCATGACTATCTAATCGAAATCCGCGACTAGACAACAAAAAAATTCAGTCTTAAAAAAGGTATTTAGCCAGACTGAAGGAAGACCAAATACCGAAACTTAAATCTATATCTTAATAATATTGAGAGCCTGAAAGCTTCAGGCTCTCGATTCTAGCAAGCTAGATTATTTTACAACTAGGTCGCCGAAGTAAGGCATAACCATTGGGTTTACTACGTCTGCTGCACCTACGTTAGATTTCGCGCCCCACGCTTCACTCTGCCAGTGCAGAGGAACGAAGACTGCATCGTTGTAAAGTGTTGCTTCAACACCTTTCAGCATCTTAGAACGCTTAACTGGGTCAGTTTCAGTGTTAGAAGCTTCTACAATCGCATCCATTTCTGGGTTTGAGTAGCCAGAACAGTTGTATTGACCACGGCCAGTCTCTTCGTTGCGAGTCATTGTTAAGAACTCGTTGAAGTTAGCTGAATCTTCAGTATCTGAGTGCCAGCCGATCATCATCATGTCTGCTGAACATAGGTCAAATTCTGGCCAGTACTGTGCTTTAGGCATTGTCTTAAGATCAACTTTGATACCAATCTTAGACAGCATTGCCGCAGACGCTTGCGCTACTTTCGCATCGTTCACGTAACGGTTGTTAGGCGCTGCCATAGTTAGTGTAAAGCCATCTTCGTAGCCCGCTTCTTTCATCAGCTCTTTCGCTTTTTTCAGATCGTAACGAGGAACTAGATCTTCGTTGTGACCCGCGTAGCCTGTTGGGCTCTGCTGACCAGCAGCGGTCGCGAAACCTTTCATGATTTTCTTAACAATACCTTCATTGTTAATCGCATGAACGATTGCTTGACGAACGCGCACATCTTTCAGTGCTTCGTTGCTGTTTTGGTTCATTTGGAACGTAATGATACGAGTACCAGGTAGCGTTACTAGATCGATGTTCTTAGCTTTTTTAACACGCTTATGATCGTTTGGCGCAACAGGGTGAATCATATCAACGTCGCCAGAAAGAAGTGCTGCTACACGCGTTGCATCTTCTTTGATTGGCACAAGTGTTAGCTTGTCTACGTTACCTTCAGTTTCTGTGTCCCAGTAATCGTTGAAACGCTCGAACGTTACTTTAACGCCTTGCTCACGCTGCGTTACGATAAATGGACCAGTACCAGAAACGTTAGTCGAAGCAAACGAGTTACCGTGCTTAACTAGCTCAGATTTGTCATTACCTTCCGCTGTTTGACCAGAGTAGAACTTGCTGTCCATTGGGAAGATGTAGGTTGCTGTTTGTAGTACTAGTGGGTAAGCCGCTTTTGATACTAGCTCAACTGTGTAGTCATCCACTTTTACCATTTTTTCGTATGGCGTGAAGATAGACTTAAAGTCTGGAGAAGCTTGTAGACGTTCAAAAGTCCACACAACATCATCAGCAGTCAGTTCGTTACCAGAGTGGAATTTCACGCCTTTACGTAAGTTAAAGCGAAAAGTCGTTTCATCAACACGCTCCCAGCTAGATGCTAGGCGGCCTTCAAAATCCATCTCTTGAGTGAAACGTACTAGAGGGTCAAACACCATGTGAGACATTTGCAGTGTGCCACCAGACAGCTGCTCGTGCGGGTCAAGTGATACCGGGTCAGCTGCGTAGCCAACGGTAATATCTGCTGCTGCTGCACTAAAGCTTAGGCCAGCTGCCATTAAAGCTACTGCTAATTTGCTTTTCATGGTTTTCATTGCATAACTCCTTCATGCGGGAATCCAGATCCCTAGTTGTTGTATTTGCGTCTGTTTATTGTTTTTAGCAAGCTAAACTCCAGCCTGCTGATTTTTATACCGCGGCTTGTGCCACTGCTTTTTCTTCTCTTAAACCTGTAAATTCAGGCATTAAAGAAATTAGGTGTTTGCTGTATTCATGCTGAGGCGATTGGAATAGCTGCTCAGTTGGCGCTACTTCCAATAGTTCTCCCATTTGCATCACACCAACACGATCACACATTTGGCGAATAACCGGTAAATCGTGACTGATGAACAGCATGGTTAGGTTGAGCTCGTCTTGTAAATCTTTTAATAGGTTAAGGATCTGAGCCTGAACCGACACATCCAGCGCAGAGGTAGGTTCATCACAAATCAAAAGACGTGGACGAGTTGCCAAGGCGCGAGCGATAGAAATACGCTGACGTTGGCCACCTGAGAATTCGTGTGGGTATTTAACCCCAGCCATCTTGCCTAAACCAACGTGCTCTAGCAGGTCGTTAACGATCTGACGAGTTTCATTCTCGTTACGCGTAAGTTTATGGAATCGGATCGGCTCAGCAATGATGTCGAATATCTTCATTCGAGGGTTCATTGATGTATAAGGGTTTTGGAAAACCATCTGCATTTGACGACGCATTGGGCGACGTTCTTTTTCAGATTTAAGTCCCGTAAGATCAACGCCTTCAAATGTTACCTTGCCTGAGTTAGGTGCGTACAAACCAGCAATCACACGAGCAATCGTTGATTTACCCGAACCAGATTCACCAACAAGACCAAAAGTTTCACCTTCATGTACTTCAAAGCTCACGTTATTTGACGCCTGAACGTACTCACGACGACTCTCAAAGAAAGAATCCTTGGTAGTAAAGCGTAAGTTTACATTTTCAACATTCAACAGTGGACCAGTGTAATCACGGTGATCTTGGCTTTGACCCAACCAATGGTTTTTCACATCAAGTGGTTCCATCTCATGTGCTTCTTCGATGTAGCTCACAAGAGGGAAACGATCAAGTTTACGATCTGAACGCGGAACCGCGGAGATAAGACTGTGCGTGTAAGGGTGTTCAGGAGTACCAAGGACTTTCGCCGTCGGACCAAACTCAACCAAATCACCACGATACATAACGGCTACGCGATCGGTAACATTAGATACCACACCCATATCGTGTGTGACCAACATACAACCTACATTCTTCTTAATACATAGGTCGCGAATCAAACCCAAGATCTGATCTTGAATAGACACATCCAGTGCCGTTGTTGGTTCATCGGCGATGATTAGGTCAGGTTCACCTGCCAGTGCGATCGCGATAACAACACGCTGACGCATACCGCCAGAGAATTGGTGTGGGTACTGCTTTAAACGGTTTTCCGGTTGTGGTATACCCACTTGGTTCATCAAATCTAATGAGCGCTGGTAGGCTTCTTGATCCGAAACCTTCATGTTGGCATGAATCGTCTCTTTTAACTGCTGTTCTACTGTGAATAGAGGGTTAAGAGAAGTCATTGGATCTTGGAAGATAAAACCAATCTTTGAGCCGCGAACAGAACGCATCTGTTCAGGAGATAAGCCTGAAACTTTTTCACCGTCCAGAAATACCTCGCCGCTAGCAATGCGACCAGGAGGGCTCAGCAAATCGATCACAGCATTACCTACTGTTGATTTGCCTGCACCAGACTCGCCTACAACGCCAACAATTTCACCACGTTCAATGTTGAACGAAAGTGATTTCACTGCGGCGTGAACTCCATGACGAGATGGGTATTCGATACGAAGATTTTTTACTTCTAAAAGTGACATTACCAGACCTCTACTGCTTTGGCAGCTTTCTGCCCTGTCTGCAAAATTGAATCCATTCTTACCAGAATATTGTTCTGATATTTTATACGGTTGACAATTTGGCAAATAATTCACAGAAAAGCAACAAAAATAGGATAAAAAGTCGACATTAAACGCTTAGCAAGTAAAAATGCCACATAAGTATTCACTCGAAGAGCATATAGTAATGAAAATCAGCATTATATTTCCAATAATAAATACTCACAAACCCCTTACTACTGCGTACTTGTAGAGTTAAACATATCATTCAAAGCACATATCCCCGCCAGTCACCAAGAACAAATAATTATTCCAAAAAACAATTAACATTATAGAAACAAGCGCTAGATTTACCAATTTAAACAAACAAAACAACCACTAAGCAGCTCATTAACCACACATACAACCAATGCGGTAAATTCATAGAATACAAAAAGTAAAACCAAAGACTTAGTAAATTAAAGATGAATTTGAGCAACCTGATGCAAGGAAAACTGTCAAATATAGGCCTTAGAGACCAAATTTACTGTCAGCTTTCATTTTTCATAAATATCTCCAGACCAAACCTATCGACGTGTCTAATTATTGAACGGTTAATTTATATAAAATTAGATATAGATCAGCCTGTTGATAAAGAGGAATCCTCTAGAAAGACGTAATAATCGAGAAAAAAGGTATGAGAGCGCCTTATATAAAGGATGGATTTTGCGAAGGCCACATCTAAGCAGACGTTGAAACATTTAGGATATCAGTATTCAAAATCAAGAATAACTGAAACGGCAGAGATAATAACTCCCAGTCTTTCGACTGAAGCCTCTAGTTGTGGTTAATGAAGAGATATTCGGCGCGGAAGAACTTCCTGCGGGCTAGCAATCCAGCTCACGACCTTCTGATCCCAAATCATCTAAATTCCAGATGTAAAAAAGCCCCGTCATTTCTGACGCGGACAGGTAGTTGAGGCTTCTTAAGGTGGTC
>NZ_JBFRQW010000090.1:0-12049 GCF_041472735.1 Vibrio sp. 10N.261.46.E11 | reverse complement strand
GTCGGTGAAGAGGGATTCGATCGGACTGGCGATCCAGCCCACGACCCTCTGGTCCCAAATCATCTAAATTCCAGATGTGAAAAAGCCCCAGTCTTTCGACTGAGGCTTCTTAAGGTGGTCGGTGAAGAGGGATTCGAACCCCCGACCCTCTGGTCCCAAACCAGATGCGCTACCAAGCTGCGCTATTCACCGAGACGTTTCGTTTGATTTCTCAAACAGGGAACTTCAATGAAGTTACCAAAATTAATGGGGTGGCTAACGAGATTCGAACTCGCGACCACCGGAATCACAATCCAGGGCTCTACCAACTGAGCTATAGCCACCACTAATCTTTTATATAACCGCTTAAAAAGCGATTATTGAAATAGTGGTCGGTGAAGAGGGATTCGAACCCCCGACCCTCTGGTCCCAAACCAGATGCGCTACCAAGCTGCGCTATTCACCGACTAATTTTGTATCGACTCTTGGGAATAATGAATCAACACTGGAAGCCGAAGCTACCGATATTTTGTAAAGAAAGAATGGGGTGGCTAACGAGATTCGAACTCGCGACCACCGGAATCACAATCCAGGGCTCTACCAACTGAGCTATAGCCACCATTATTTCTTTTTGCCAATTCTCACTTACCTAAGTAAGAGACCGGATGGCGCGCCTGAAAGGATTCGAACCTTCGGCCTTTGGCTCCGGAGGCCAACGCTCTATCCAGCTGAGCTACAGGCGCATGCCCTGTCGGCGGAGTGGAATAATACGTATATCACCTTATGCCGTCTAGTACTTTTTTAACTTTTTTTTCTGTTTGGTCTCTTTTTCGACAGTTAATATGTGATAAACCCCTTATTTGAGTACTACAACCCACCGCAGCTTATAAGTTGTTGTTTATTGCAACAACTTATCGGGATATAATCACCCATTATTTACATTGGTTTAACAGTTGCTCTTTGCTGATAAAGCCAAAACACCCTTCCAACACTATAAATTGGTAAGCATGTACTTACCTTGGGAATGTAAAGTGAGTTTAATGGATATGTCTCGTCGAATTTTAAGCGTTGTCATCGCAGTTTTAACCTTTTCAACTGGCGCTATGGCTTCAGGCCTAAGCGAAGCAGAGCAAGATGCTATTGCTGAACGCATCAAACCAGTTGGCCAAGTTTACCTAGTCGGCAGCGAGCCAGTAGCCGCAGAACCAACAGGCCCTCGTGATGGCGCAACAGTTTACGGTACCTTTTGTATCGCTTGTCACGCATCTGGCGTAAGTGGCGCACCTAAAACAGGTGATGCTGGTGACTGGGGTCCTCGTATTGCCCAAGGTCGCGATATCCTAGCTGACCACGCAATCAACGGCTTCAATGCTATGCCAGCGAAAGGTTCATGTATGGACTGTTCAGACGACGAAATCAAAGATGCTATCGAGCACATGATTGCCGGTCTGTAATTTGCAGATCTGTAATTAAAAATACCAAATTCAAAAAAGGTGACCTCATGGTCACCTTTTTATTGGTCTCGATTTAGAGCCAAACATCACTTCTTATTGAACATCGCACGAATGTTGGCAATGTGTGCCTGCCCTTTCTCCATTCGTTCTTCTGCGGATTGTGGTTTCTTAACGCTTTCCCACTCCACATCTTCATGCGGCAGTTCATCAAGGAATCGGCTTTGTGTTGGCTTTATCAATTCGCCATACTGACGACGTTCACGACACTTAGTGAAGGTCAGCTCTTTCTGCGCGCGAGTAATCCCTACATACATAAGACGACGTTCTTCTTCTACGTTACCTTCATCGACACTGGTTTGGTGTGGCAAGATACCCTCTTCGGCTCCCATCAGGAACACATACGGAAACTCTAGGCCTTTCGATGCGTGCAATGTCATTAATTGAACTTGGTCTGCATCGTCATCATCTTCACCACGCTCCATCATGTCACGTAGCGTTAAACGTTGAACCACTTCGCGTAGGGTCTTCTCTTCTTTGTCGTAGTTGTCACCCTCAAGGTCAGCAACGATCCAACTATAAAGATCAGAAACGTTCTTCATTCTCATCTCTGCAGCTTTCGGGCTTGCCGAGGTTTCGTACAACCAATCTTCATAGTTAATATCACGAACCAAAGAGCGTACAGCCTCAACAGTATTGCCACGTTCAGCATTATCAGAAATACGAACAATCCAATCGCTGAAACGGCGCAGGTTTTCTAAACCACGACCAGTCAAAGTTTGCTCTAAACCCATCTCAAAGCTCGCTTCAAATAAGCTCTTGCCACGCATGTTGGCGTAGCTGCCTAACTTCTCAAGCGTCACCGGGCCAATCTCACGACGTGGTGTGTTTACAATACGTAGAAACGCGTTGTCATCATCAGGGTTCACCAACACGCGGAGGTAAGCCATGATGTCTTTAATCTCAGCTCTAGCGAAGAAAGAGGTACCGCCAGAAATTTTGTAAGGCACACGGTTCTGCATCAACGCTTTTTCAATCAAGCGAGATTGGTGGTTACCACGGTACAGCACTGCGTAATCTTTATACTCTGTGCGATTCAAAAACTTGTGAGCGATGATCTCACCTGTAATACGCTCTGCTTCATGCTCTTCATTCTTAGCATTCAATACCTTGAGCTTTTCACCGTCTGGGATCTCAGAGAACAGTGACTTTTCATAAACGTGTGGGTTATTAGCGATCAAGATATTCGCTGCACGCAAAATTCGACTCGTTGAGCGGTAGTTCTGCTCTAGTTTGATCAAGCGTAAGTTCGGGTAATCCTCACCTAACAGCACCAAGTTTTGCGGTTTTGCACCACGCCAAGAGTAAATAGATTGGTCATCGTCACCTACGACCGTCAAACGACCACGCTCTCCCACAAGCAGACGCACCAATTCATACTGGCTGGTGTTGGTATCTTGATACTCATCGACAAGTAAATAGCGAATACGAGACTGCCAGCGCTCGCGCACTTCTTGATTGGTTTTCAGAAGTAATACTGGCATCGCAATCAGATCATCAAAATCGAGCGCATTGTATGCCTTCATCTGTTTCTGATACATCTCAAAACAGAATGCAAACAACTGCTCTTGTTCGCCTTGAGCTCGAGCTTTCGCCTGATCTGGCGTCAGCATGTCATTCTTCCAATTCGAAATAGTGCTCATTAAAGCACGCAGCAGGTCCTTATCACCATCGATCTGTCTCTCTGTTAGCTCTTTTAATAGCGCCAACTGGTCTTGGTCATCAAATAGAGAGAAGCCCGCTTTCAGACCCAACGCTTTATATTCACGACGAATGATGGTTAAACCCATGGTATGAAAGGTCGAAACGATCAAACCTTTCGACTCACCTTTACCCAGAGTTTGCCCCACACGTTCTTTCATCTCGCGTGCCGCTTTATTGGTAAAAGTTACCGCTGCAATATTGCGTGCCTTGTAACCACACTCTTGAACCAAGTAAGCAATCTTATTCGTGATAACACGCGTTTTACCGGATCCTGCGCCTGCTAACACTAAGCAGGGGCCCGAAACATATTTCACGGCTTCATCTTGTCTTGGGTTCAGTTTCATTTGGTTCTCAATGTGGTCTATCGGAGCGAATTCAATGGCGCGCCTATAATAATGCTGCAACACCACGAATGCTACGCTCTCTTATGCAAGAATTTTATATCACATATGAAAAACTATGTTGCACATATGTGTGGGTCTTAGGCTATAATGAATGAACGTTCATTCATTAGTGAGTATATTATCACTGTCTGGTTCTTATTCTATGATAGATAAAAGACAACAAATTATAGATGCCGCCGAAAAACTGATTGCTGAATCAGGCTTTCACGGACTTTCTATGCATAAACTAGCTAAAGAAGCAGGAGTTGCGGCTGGAACTATTTATCGCTACTTCTCAGACAAAGAAGAACTATTACAACAAGTTCGCTTAGCTGTCACTCAACGAAATGCTGGTTTAATTCAGCAAGGTGTTGAAGATTCGATGAGTCTAAAAGAACGATTTAGAAAAATGTGGCTCAACATTTTCGAGCTCTCGGGATCAAATATCTGCAATTTAAAGAATAGAGCTCAATACGACTCTTTACCTTGTATTCGCAGTCATGAGACCAAAGAGATTGAACGAAAAATGTTCCACAAAATAGAGCAACTCTTTACTGAAGGTAGAGAGCAAGGGGTGTTTAAGCCTCTAGAAAACCCTGTTTTAGCAGCACTTAGCTTAGAAGTCAGTGTCACGCTGGCCCGTAAGCAATCTCTTGGATATTACCAACTTGATAAAAAAGCCATTGAAGCGGCGATTGAAGCAAGTTGGGATGCGATTATTACACACTAATTTGGAGTTCTAACTAGAATGAAAAAGTGGACTTTCTTCATGTTACTCATCGCTGTACTACTTTTCGGCAGCGTTATTGGGTTTAACATGTTTAAACAACAAAAAATTGCTGAGTTTATGGCTAACCGACCTGAGCCAGAGTTTCCAGTAACGGTAACAGAAGTTCAACCTATCGACTGGGTTCCAGTAATCGAAGCTATCGGCTTCATCGAACCTAACCAAGGTGTGACACTAGCGAACGAAACCAGCGGTGTTATTGACCAAATCTCTTTTGGTTCTGGTACTGATGTTAAAAATGACCAACTTCTTGTTCGTCTTGATTCTGGCGTAGAAAAGGCAAATCTAAAGAGCTCTGAAGCTCGCCTGCCTGCAGCAAAAGCAAAATACAAACGCTACCAAGGTCTTTTTAAGAAAGGTTCTATTTCTAAAGAAGCATACGATGAAGCAGAAGCAAACTTCTACTCTCTATCTGCTGATATTGAAAGCCTAAAAGCATCTATCGAACGTCGTGAAATTCGTGCTCCTTTTGATGGAAAAGTGGGTATTCGTAACGTGTACCTAGGTCAATACCTGCAATCAGGTACGGATATCGTTCGTTTAGAAGATACCAGTGTCATGCGCCTGCGCTTCACGGTTTCTCAAACAGATATCTCTCGTATCCATGTGGGTCAAGCTATCGACATCTTTGTTGATGCTTACCCAGAGAAGCCATTTGAAGGTTCTATCAGTGCAATCGAACCAGCAGTAAGCATCCAAAGTGGTCTTATCCAAGTTCAAGCAGATATTCCAAACAATGATGGCAAGCTTCGTAGCGGTATGTTCGCTCGTGCTAACATCATTCTGCCTAAGCTAGAAAACCAAGTTACTCTTCCTCAAACAGCGATTACTTTCACTCTATACGGTGACAATGTTTACATCTTAACTGAAGAAGACGGAGTTCAGCGTGTTGCTCAACATGTTGTAAAAGTAGGTGAGCGTACGGCTGATATTGCACACATCCTTGACGGTGTTAAAGCTGGCGATACGGTTGTAACTTCTGGCCAAGTACGCCTAAGTAACGGCGCCAAAGTTAAAGTTGTTGAAAGTGATGCGATCACTCCACCATCTGAAACACCTAAGCTGTAACTGGAGGCACAATGCGCTTTACTGATGTTTTTATTAAACGTCCAGTTCTAGCGGTATCCATCAGCTTTTTGATTGCTCTGCTTGGCTTACAAGCAATCTTCAAAATGCAGGTGCGTGAATACCCTGAAATGACGAATACCGTGGTGACAGTCTCAACTGGTTACTATGGTGCAAGTGCCGATCTTATCCAAGGCTTTATCACCCAGCCCCTCGAACAGGCTGTGGCTCAAGCGGATAACATCGATTATATGACATCTTCTTCTGTGCTAGGTAAATCTACGATTACCGTGAACATGAAGTTGAACACCGACCCGAATGCGGCATTGTCTGACATACTGGCCAAGACAAACTCGGTACGTTCTCAGCTACCTAAAGAGGCTGAAGATCCAACCGTAACCATGTCTACCGGTTCAACAACCGCTGTACTCTATATTGGTTTTACCAGTGACGAATTGGTATCGAGCCAAATTACCGACTATCTAGAGCGCGTAATCAACCCGCAGCTATTTACGGTTAATGGTGTATCTAAAGTTGACCTATATGGTGGTATGAAATACGCACTGCGCGTATGGCTAGACCCATCAAAAATGGCGGCGATTGGTCTGACTGCATCTGATGTAATGACGGTACTGAACGCTAACAACTACCAATCAGCTACGGGTCAAGCGACCGGTGAGTTCGTGCTTTACAACGGCAGTGCCGATACTCAGGTATCAAACACTGAAGAACTAGAGAATCTAGTCGTGAAAAGCGGAGAAGGTGAGATCATTCGCCTATCCGATATCGCGAAAGTTTCTCTTGAGAAAAGTCACGATGTTTACCGAGCAAGTGCTAACGGCCAAGAGGCGGTTGTAGCCGCGATCAATGCGGCGCCAAGTGCGAACCCAATCAACATCGCGGCTGATGTACTGGAACTTCTTCCTCAACTAGAGAAGAACCTACCAAGTAACATCTCAATGAACGTAATGTACGATTCAACTATTGCGATTAACGAGTCAATTCAAGAGGTTATCAAGACCATCCTTGAAGCGGCATTAATCGTATTGATCGTAATTACCTTATTCTTGGGTTCATTCCGAGCGGTACTGATCCCTATCATTACTATCCCACTGTCTTTGATTGGTGTGGCAATGGTAATGCAGGCAATGGGCTTCTCTTGGAATCTAATGACACTACTGGCAATGGTACTTGCCATCGGTCTAGTGGTAGATGATGCGATCGTAGTACTTGAGAACGTCGACAGGCATATCAAGCTCGGCGAGTCCCCTTTCCGTGCAGCGATTATCGGTACCCGTGAAATTGCGGTGCCTGTTATCGCAATGACGTTAACGCTAGGTGCGGTATATGCTCCAATTGCGATGATGGGTGGTATTACAGGCTCGCTATTTAAAGAATTTGCATTAACCCTAGCTGGTTCGGTTTTCGTATCAGGCATTGTGGCACTAACACTCTCGCCAATGATGTGTTCAAAAATGCTGAAAGCTCACGCTGAGCCAAGCAAGTTTGAGCAGAAAGTTCATAGCGTGCTGGATGGCATGACTAACCGTTACGAGCGTATGCTTGGTGCGGTAATGCAACATCGTCCAGTATTTATTGGTTTTGCTATCATTGTATTTGCAAGTTTACCGTTGTTGTTCAAATTCATCCCTAGTGAGCTAGCACCTTCAGAAGATAAAGGTGTAATCATGTTAATGGGTACAGCACCGTCGAATGCGAACTTAGACTTCATGCAAAATACCATGAACGACGTAAACCAGATTCTGTCTGATCAGCCAGAAGTTGCTTACGCACAGGTATTTACAGGTGTGCCAAATGCAAACCAAGCATTTGGTATTGCGTCTATGGTTCCTTGGAGCGAACGTGAAGCAAGCCAATCAGACGTAGCAAACCGCGTTGGTAATTTGGTGAAAGATGTTCCAGGAATGGCGGTAACTGCATTCCAAATGCCAGAACTACCAGGTGCGGGTTCAGGCCTTCCGATTCAGTTTGTCATAACAACGCCAAACAGTTTTGAAAGCTTGTTCCAAATTACCACAGACATTCTGGCTGATGTCTCTTCAAACCCGTTGTTCGTATATTCAGATCTCGACCTGAACTATGACTCAGCAACCATGAAGATCAACATCGACAAGGATAAAGCGGGCGCATACGGCGTGACCATGCAAGATATCGGTATCACGCTCGGTACTATGATGTCTGATGGCTACGTAAACCGTATCGACTTGAATGGCCGATCTTATGAGGTTATCCCTCAAGTTGAACGTAAGTTCCGTTTGAATCCAGAGTCGATGAACAACTACTACGTACGTGCCGCTGATGGTAACGCTGTTCCTCTAGGTAGTTTGATTACGATTGATGTTGTGGCAGAGCCTCGCTCTCTTCCTCACTTCAACCAATTGAACTCGGCTACGATTGGTGCGGTACCGGCTCCAGGCGCTGCAATGGGTGATGCAATTGCGTGGTTTGAAGACACGGCAGCGAATAAGCTTCCAAGTGGCTACAACCATGACTATATGGGTGAAGCACGCCAATACGTAACAGAAGGTAGCGCACTTTACGCGACCTTTGGTTTAGCACTGGCAATCATCTTCTTGGTATTGGCGATTCAGTTTGAATCACTGAAAGACCCACTGGTTATCATGGTATCTGTACCACTGGCGATCTGTGGTGCCCTAATAGCTCTGGCTTGGGGCGCGGCAACGATGAACATCTACTCGCAAGTTGGTTTGATCACCTTAGTCGGCCTAATTACCAAGCACGGTATCTTGATCTGTGAAGTTGCAAAAGAAGAACAGTTGCATCATCACAAGACTCGTATCGAAGCGGTAATGGAAGCTGCGAAGGTTCGTCTTCGTCCAATCCTGATGACAACAGCTGCGATGATCGCGGGTCTAATCCCACTGATGTACGCAAGTGGTGCGGGTGCAGCTCAGCGCTTTAGTATTGGTATCGTAATCGTTGCTGGTCTAGCGATTGGTACTCTCTTCACGCTATTTGTACTGCCAGTGATTTACAGCTACTTAGCTGAAAAACACAAACCTCTACCTGTATTTGTTGAAGACAAAGACCTAGAAAAACTAGCTCGCGTCGATGAAGCAAAAGCAGCGCACAGAGAATTAGCTGATAATAAGTAATCACTAAGTCGTAATAACAATAAAAAGGCTACTTCGGTGGCCTTTTTTTGTACGCCATAGGCGACATCTCAAGTGTGATTAAATAGAATAGTGGTAAATATTCAGGAGTTTTAATTGATATGTTTGATCCAAAAAAACTAGAGCAGATTGCTAAGCAGATCCACGATTCTATGCCTCAACCAGTAAAAGAGCTTGGTTCAGACGTAGATCAAAAAGTTCGTCAGGTTATTCAAGGCCAACTAAATAAACTAGACGTTGTAAGCCGTGAAGAGTTTGATGTTCAAACACAAGTACTGCTTCGCACTCGCCAAAAGCTGACTGAAATGGAACAAAAGCTAGCGGACTTAGAAGCAAAGATTGCTGACAAGTAAGCGTAAAGAAAGAAAACTGAAAGGGTTGGTGTGAAAGCACCAACCCTTTTGTATTTCTGAAGATCAAGAACTGAAAGTCGACGAACACCTATCAATTGATTTTCATTTTATTGATTTTTAATACTTTTTTACTAAAACAAAAAAGGCTTGGTCAACGGCGACCAAGCCTTTTCATTAGATGTTGTGTTGCTTATTCATAACTCCAACCTGTAAGGAGTTATTGACACTGCTTTGCTTTTTCTACAAATTCGCAGTATCTAAGCGATGAATTAACCGCCTACAGCGATACGTTTCATGTCGCTCATGTAGCTACGTAGCTCTTCACCAATGTACTCTACAGGGTGGTTGCGGATAGCCTCGTTTACTTCGATTAGTTTAGCGTTATCTACTTGGTTAGATGTTTCACCTAGACCACGACCGATTACGTCAGTTGCAACTGAAGGCATGAATTTCTCACGTAGTAGCGGTGTCGCTACGTTAGCGAATAAGTAGTTACCATATTCAGCTGTATCAGAGATTACTACGTTCATTTCGTAAAGACGCTTACGAGCAACTGTGTTTGCGATTAGCGGAAGCTCATGTAGAGATTCGTAGTAAGCAGACTCATCGATGATACCTGATGCAGTCATAGCTTCGAATGCTAGCTCAACACCTGCACGAACCATAGCAACCATTAGGATACCGTTGTCGAAGTACTCTTGCTCTGAGATTTCTACGTCAGAAGCTGGGTAGTTTTCGAATGCCGTTTCGCCTGTCTCTTCACGCCAGCCTAGTAGGTTCACGTCATCGTTCGCCCAGTCAGCCATCATAGTGCTAGAGAAGTGACCAGAGATGATGTCATCCATGTGCTTGTTGTAAAGCGGACGCATTAGATCTTTAAGCTCTTCAGAAAGCTCAAACGCTTTAACTTTAGCTGGGTTAGATAAACGATCCATCATGTGAGTTACGCCACCAAACTTAAGTGCTTCAGTGATCGTTTCCCAGCCGTATTGTAGAAGTTTGCCTGCATAACCTGGTTCGATACCGTCAGCAATCATCTTCTCGTAAGATACGATAGAACCCGCTTGTAGCATGCCACAAAGGATAGTTTGCTCACCCATAAGGTCAGATTTAACTTCCGCTACGAAAGAAGACTCTAGGCAACCTGCACGGTGACCACCTGTACCAGCAGCCCAAGCTTTAGCGATATCCCAACCTTCACCTTTAGGGTCATTTTCTGGGTGAACAGCGATCAATGTTGGAACACCGAAACCACGTTTGTACTCTTCACGTACTTCAGAACCTGGACACTTAGGTGCAACCATTACAACAGTAAGGTCAGCACGTAACTGCATGCCTTCTTCAACAACGTTAAAGCCGTGAGAGTAACCAAGTGCAGCGCCTTCTTTCATTAGAGGCATTACAGTTTCAACAACGTTTGTGTGTTGCTTGTCTGGAGTAAGGTTGATTACTAGGTCTGCTTGTGGGATTAGCGTTTCGTAGCTACCAACAACAAAACCATTCTCATCAGCGTTTTTGAATGATTGACGCTTCTCATCAATTGCTGCTTGGCGTAGAGCGTAAGATACGTCTAGACCAGAGTCACGCATGTTTAGACCTTGGTTTAGGCCTTGAGCACCACAGCCAACAATAACGATCTTCTTGCCTTCAAGGTATTCAGCTTCAGTCGTAAATTCTTCACGACCCATGAAACGGCAGCGACCTAATTGGTCTAGTTGCTCACGAAGGTTTAATGTATTGAAATAGTTAGCCATTGCAGGGCACTCCTTTAAAAATAAGTCCGTAAGGTCGATATCTCTCTATCGAATGACTTCATACTAAAACAGACACTCCGTTGCTGAAAGTGATATATTCACAATTAGTTATTGCAATAAATGCAACATGGAAACGATCGCAAAACATGAACATAAAATCTCTACAATTATTTATACATTTATGTGATAGCAAGAGTTTCAGCAAAACCGCTGCTGCTATGCATGTCAGTCCTTCAGCGCTGAGCCGTCAGATACAAAAGCTTGAAGAGGAAACAGGACAAGAACTGCTTATCAGAGACAACCGCAGTGTTGATCTCACCCCAGCAGGAAAACACCTATTGCCTGTAGCATTACGCATCGTTGGAGATTGGCAGCAATACAATCTTCATTTGAAAGGTGGAGAGCAAGAGCTTAAAGGTGAGATCCGCATTTTCTGTTCCGTAACAGCAAGCTACAGTCACCTTCCTGAACTCATTACCGAATTCAGGGCTATTCATCCGTATATTGAGTTTAAACTCTCTACTGGTGATCCAGCGCAATCCATCGACAAGATCCTAAATGATGAAGCTGATATTGCTATTTCAGCTAAACCAGACATCCTGCCTTCAAGATTAGAATTCGAAACGATTAGCGATATACCACTATCCGTCATCATTCCATCAGGCGTCAGTAGCTTTAGTCAGCAGCTGCAGTCAGAGAAACCAAACTGGAATGAAGTGCCTTTCATCATCCCAGAAGCAGGCACTGCACGAGAACGTGCGAACGCGTGGTTCAAAAAGATGAAGATAAAGCCCAACATTTACGCTCAGGTATCAGGTCATGAAGCTATCGTAAGTATGGTTGCTCTTGGTTGTGGGGTTGGTATCGCGCCAGACGTTGTAATCAACAACAGCCCTGTGAGAGATAAAGTAGACCGCTTAAAAATAGAGCCAATCAAACCCTTTGAATTAGGTGTGTGTTGTAAACGCTCTCAGCTAGATAACCCTCTAATAAGAGCTTTCTGGCAAGTAGCAGAGGATAAGTATTTAACAGACTAGCAATGATAAAGTTCCGGTAAACAAAAAGAGAAGGGCACGTCAGTATTCTTCTCTTTTTATTTATATTACATATAAGAAAAAAGCCCGCTGATTTCTCAGCGGGCTTTTTAATGGTGGTGGAGGGATAGGGATTTGAACCCTAGAACCGCTATTAACGGTTGCCGGTTTTCAAGACCGGTGCTTTCGACCACTCAGCCATCCCTCCAACAAATTGTCATCAATAGATTAGTACACTAATGATGTTGTTAATTGCTATTGCAAGTAACGATACCTTTTGTCTTCACTTTTCAAAAAGTGAAAATAAATTTAAAGCCTGGCGAT
>NZ_JBFRQW010000089.1:0-1218 GCF_041472735.1 Vibrio sp. 10N.261.46.E11 | reverse complement strand
TTTATTAATCAAAATAACGACAAGTTTGACGATCACTTTCAGTTGTGATCATATGCTCCCTTTTAAGGAGAGCAGCATGCATATTGACCATTTCAAAGAACACTTTCAGCCAGTAATCGACCAGCGCCAGAGTGCGAAGATTACTTATTGCCTATTTGAGGTTCTATTTGGCTCTCTGTGTGCGGTGATTGCTGGTGCAAAGGGTTGGTTTGATATTCGAGAGTACGTTCTTGGACATCATGACTGGTTTAAACGTAATGGCTTGTTTATAAATGGTATTCCTGCCGATGACACCATTGCGCGAATTATCTCTACTATCGAACCTGAGCAGTTCCATGAATGCTTCATCAGTTGGATGTCATCGGTACACACCCTGACAGAAGGTCAGGTGGTGGCCATTGACGGAAAAACACTTCGTGGTTCGTACAACCGTGAAGATAGAACCAGCACCATCCATATGATCAGTGCTTATGCTTCCTCAAATAAACTGGTGCTTGGGCAGCTCAAAACCGAGCAAAAAAGCAATGAGATTACAGCGATCCCTGAGCTGATAAAAATGCTTGATATCAAAGGAGCTTTGGTCACGATTGATGCAATGGCATGCCAAACTAAAATCGCCAAAGCCATTGTAGACCAAGGCGGAGACTACTTGCTTGCCGTAAAAAGTAATCAAGGGAAACTCCGTAAAGCTGTGGAAAATGCCTTCTCCACCCAGCGAGCTAATATGCCGAAGACGATTTCTGTAGAAAATGGTCATGGTCGTATTGAATCTCGTCAATGTTATGTCTTTGATAGCAAAGAGCTTGAAGGCAATTTCTCACGCTGGAAAGGCATGAAGAGTATCGTTATGGTTGAGAACTTCCGCTTTGAAAAAGGAAAAGCGGTTGATCTTGAATACCGTTACTACATCAGCTCCAAGGCTCTCAGTGCAGAGCAAGCCGCTGCGGCGGTAAGAGAGCATTGGGGCATAGAATCAATGCACTGGGTGCTTGATGTAAGTATGGACGAAGATGCTTGCCAGATATACAAAGCTCATGGTGCAGAAAACTTGTCCTGTCTTCGTCATATGAGCTTGAATATGTTACGGGCTGAGCCAACCAAATTAAGCATTGTTGGAAAACAGAAGCGCTGCATGATGAATACATCAATGCTAGAGGCTGTGTTAAATGCGGGCTTTAGTCGGGAGGTTAAAAACTAGTCACTCATGCGCTCACCCTG
>NZ_JBFRQW010000088.1:0-14923 GCF_041472735.1 Vibrio sp. 10N.261.46.E11 | reverse complement strand
GATTTGTTATTAAGTAATCTTGAACTATTTATATATTATTTATTCTTAGAGGTCAACATATGTTTTAAATTAATCTGGTTTTTTCTTCAATCTTTCTGAAAAATTCTCAGGAATATATATTCCTCTTCTATTCCATTCGTTGTTCAAAACTTCCAAGATTTCTTTGTCAGTTTTTCCACTATACTTTTGATTTTTCCACATATAATTTTCAAAAACTTTAAAATTAATGTAATCCGTTTTATTTCTTGCTTCTAGTGTTTTTTCATAGGTCTTCGCTTCATAATCTGCGAAGAAAAAAACGGCGGCAAGAAAAACAATAATCATTTCTGGCTCTCTCTCTAAATTGACTAACATTTTATTTCTCTCGCTCTTCTCAATAAATCTCTAAATCTTAATTCTTCTTCTTCCTCTTCTTCTGTGCAACAAAAATTATGATAAGCGTTTTCTAAACAAAAAATATTATCTTCAAGTTCTTTAATCATTTTAAGTTTATCTTTGATTGTTTTTTCTATTCTGAAAAGTTCAAGTTCTAACAAGTCAATTTTTAACTTGTCATCTATAAATTCTTCTTTTAATTTTTTATCAAGTTCACTTATTCGCTTTTTGTAATAATCACTCATCGTCTAACTCCTTTTATTTATTATATCTATGTGTAGAATCAAGCATTTCTTCACAACGTCTAATATCGCCACTTGTGAGACCGTAAAAATAACGAGTATTAAACGATAACCAACTGCTTGATTTATTCGTGTGTGGGTTATTTGGGTAGCCGTAAAAGCAGCTTGTGAAAACCTTACTGTCACTATAAGTTGTTGAATAATAGTAAATATTATACTTATTCCCTTTAATTTTTTTAATCTGTGTATGCGTCTGTGCAGTTGAAAAAGACGCAGTAAAACAACACAAAACAAGACATATTAATTTAATTTTCATTATCTCTAATTCCTTTTTTTCTCTCTTATTTGTATATCACAACTTTGATATTAATAAACTTTGTCGTATGACATACCAACCGAAAAATCCAATACTTATTTTTTATTTCCCTTATTTTAAAATGAAAAACAATAAGACAAGTCCAATATTTTATTTGACAAGTTAAAAATAAAATGGTAATTAAATAATTAAGATCAAATAAGAGAGGTTCGAAGTGAATTATGAAATAAAAGATAACAAAATACATTTTAATCAAACAAAAACAGAAATTAGACGTTGGTATAAAGTCGAAATTTTTGAAATGAAAAATATAACTAATGAACTTATTGATAGAGTTTGTTGTAACTCATATCTTCAAGACTTTGAAGACGTAAAAAAGACAGTTTTAACGAATAAAATCAAGTATTCAAACATTAAAACAAACAACTGTTGTATATCTGAGTTTTCAATTTTTGAAGATAATCAAGAAAATCTTGAACACTATTTTAGATATAAATATTTAATTGAAGAAGTAGAAAAAAGAGCTATCCCTTACTATTCATTTGGTTGGAGGTTCGGAAAGCTAGGTATTAAGAAATTAAGGGATTTTTCAATGCCTGAAAAACCTTTATTTTTAGACACTAAAAAGCTTTCTTTGAACAGTCGTCAACGTGTTAAAAAACTAACGAATAATAAAGAGTTTAAAAGATCTTTTAAAGGCTCTTTAAAAGGTCTAACTATCAATAATCGTGAGCTTTCAGACATTATAACCGAAGTTTTAGCGATAAACGGAAACAAAATTTTTACTAAAAACGAGTTTAGAATACATACAGAAAAATATTTAATCGCAAACAGTAAACGTTACAATTACTTTAATAGTCGTTTTGTTGCTCTTAAAAATCCTGCTCAAATAACATTGACTGAAACGTTTGTAGAACCGCCCAAACGACTTGGAAAGCGTGATTTTACAGTCACTTACAAGCTTAATAAAAAAACTTATTCAAAGACAGTAACACTAGATTTTTATGGCTATGATAAAGCAGATTTTGAAGAAATTAATGATATGTTCGACTTGTATACGTCTATGTAATCCATTGATTTTAATTAATTTTTAACGCTCGACAGGGCGTTTTTTTTCATTTAAATAAAAGGATTTTTAATCAAAAGTTGGACAAATCCAACTTTTTTAGGCTCTGAATGGTTTGGTATGGATTGCGACAAATCCAACAATTTTGATATTTTGATAGTTTTGAAAATGTCGTTATGTAAATTACCATATAATTAGAAATATAGATAATGTATGAATACAGCAATCTAATGCTTTAAAGTTATTCAAGTGCATATTCTAGCAACTCAATACCTAAAAAAGCCTTATAAATAGGGGTTTATCAATTCCACTTTTTACACTTTTCTTTTTTAGTGATTATATGCAATGTTTTGGATATAAAAACCAACCGTTTGATTTTTTCAATTTTGACGATTTAGGGGTACACGCTAATTTTTACCGTAGCACTTCAACAACTCAATTTTTCAGATTTTCAACACTAAAAACCTTGGTATGTAGGGATTTTTTCGCCTTGTGTGTTGTTGCTGCTTGTCTCGTTTCTTTGTTGTGTCTATCGTTTTTTGAAAATTAAAAATCAATCAAAACCTAGCTTTGTTTAAATCTCTTAATTGCAATTATCAACTAAGAACATCATCAAAATCATAAACTTACAAAAATGAGACTTACCCCACTATTTTAAAATCAAACACTTAAAAATAGCAATATCACTTTTAATCAAGAAAATGTTGGATTTGTCCGTTTGATCGATAATCAAAACTATTGGATTTGTCCGTTTGTAACATAACCCGACAAACACAACACTTTTTTAAAAATGCTATATCTATCGGGCTTTTCCTTTCAGAGTCGGAGAAAGTTCACTTTCGACTTAAACAACTATACACCTGATTTTGCTAAAAAATTGAGTGGTGTTATTGACATAAGTTTATCACGGCCAAGCCACCTAAGGACGTTTCACGGTACTTCTTGTTCATGTCTTTACCTGTTTGGTACATGGTTGCAATAACCTTGTCTAACGAGATAAGACACTTACTGGTACGTTTCAGCGCCATACGTGATGCGTTGATGGCTTTCATTGCGCCCATTGCATTGCGCTCAATACATGGCACTTGAACAAGCCCACCGATTGGATCACATGTCATACCTAGTGAGTGTTCCATAGCGATTTCAGCTGCGATGCAGATTTGTTCGTTGCTACCACCGCGTAGGGCGGTTAAGCCTGCTGCAGCCATTGATGAAGATACGCCAACTTCGCCCTGACAACCCACTTCTGCACCAGAAATCGAAGCGTTGGTTTTGTACAAGATGCCAATAGCGCCAGAGACTGCTAAAAAGTCTTTCAACTGCTTGGTGTCTAGCTCTTTGATGAAGCGGTGGTAGTACATTAGTACCGCAGGGATAACGCCAGCCGCTCCGTTAGTTGGCGATGTTACGACTTGTCCACCCGCTGCGTTTTCTTCACTCACAGCAAAGGCAAATAGGTTAATCCAATCCATGATCTCCATTGGATCGTTTTCAATCGAAGCATTCGCCTCAAGCTTTTTCAAAAGAGCTGGCGCTCGACGTGTCACTTCTAAACCGCCATCAAGAATACCTTCGGTGTCAAAGCCACGCTGCATGCACAGAGACATCACCTTCCAAATTTGGTCAGCTTTTTGGTCAATCACGTCCATGCCTTGAAAAGACACTTCATTGCGCAGGATTAAGCCACCAAGGCTAAGCCCTTGCTGCTCTGACAATTCAAGTAGTTGGTCGGCAGAAGAAAAAGGGAACTCAACTTGTGTTTCTGCTTCTTGCTTGCCGTTTTGTAGCTCATCAGCGGTTGCAATAAAGCCACCACCAATTGAGTAATATGTTTCCATCTCTAAAAGACTACCGCTTGCGTCAAAAGCAGAGATGGTCATGCCATTTTCATGTAGCGGAAGGTTGGTTTTATGGAACAGCAAGTCGCTTTCTACGTCGAAGTGAATTTCATGCTTACCGCTAACCAGTAGAGACTTATCTTCAATTGCTTTACGCATTGCTTGGTTGGCACTGGTAATTTTAATGGTGTCGGGGCGGTTGCCGAGTAAACCTAATAAGGTCGCTCTGTCTGTATGGTGACCAATACCCGTTAATGATAACGAGCCGTATAAGTCGATTTGAATACGCTCTACTTGTGTAAGCTGAGCATCAATTTTTTGGGTAAAGTTAAACCCAGCGATCATTGGTCCATTTGTGTGGGAGCTGGAGGGCCCAACCCCAATTTTGTAGATATCAAAAATAGACAGCATAGTAACTTCCTGTGAAGACGGTTCGATGAACGAACTCTGTGTAAAATTTGTATTTCGTTAGTTCCACTTCTTTGAGTGAACCTGTTCTTTGGGTGAAGCAGTTCTTTAGCTGAAACAGTTATTCGATTGAGCTGGCTCTTTGCTTGAAAGGTTTCTTTTATTGAAACTCGTGTCAACAAGCATAGAGCGATGAAATACAAGAGCGTGCTATGTTTGCTTTAAAGCGACACGTCTATTCTTGTATGACCCGAGATGTTGCTATCAATAGTGAGCATTATTGAGAGCAACATGTAAGAATTTCAAAATACTTTTGTTAATAAGTATTGTATACATAATTCACTCCATCTAATCACTAAAACGAGACTTGAACATAAAATGAGCATTATTCACCTCCTTATTGTGCTAGGTAAGCGACTTAATGAGAATAAATTGACTAATGAAGGAACCAGTCGAGTTGATGCCTTAGTTGAATATCTGGCGGGGCCTTTGGCAGAAAAGTCGAACCAGCAAACGGCTGTGGCGTTCTGTGGTGGAGTAACAAAAGGACAAACATTGTCTGAAGCCGATGCGATGCACGAGTATTTTCGAGAGCTTGAAAATCAACGTGAGTATCCGTTTCCCATAGGGGCGGTTTTACTTGAGCAGCATTCGACCAATACGGTTGAGAACATTCAAAACTTGGCCTCAGAGATGATTAAAAGCGGGCTGTTTACACGCGGGCAGAGTGTGAAGGTGACGTTCGTTTCTAATGACTACCACTTACAACGTATCTTCGAGATTCAATCACTGATGGACGAGCAAGGTTTGCTTAAGGTTTTGGTCGAGAAGTGCTCTGCACTTGGGGTGGATCTACAAATAGATCGTCAGCTAGAGGCTCATGTCGCGGTGCCATACCCTCATCAAACAGAGCAAGGGCAATTGCTTCTGTTAATGGATGCCCTGACGACCTACCGAGTCTATCTTGAAGGTGTTTCTGTGGGTGCATTTAAGAGAGATTTGGATTCAGTAAGACAAGAGCCAGAAAGGTTGTCGTTGGAAGCCTTGATAGCGGCAAAGGATTTAGTCGGGCGTTCATCTCATTTTGATATCGTAGAAAGCTTGCTTCCAGTATTGGAGACCTGCATCCAAAATACCCCAGTCGGAATCGACATAGAAAAAGTTCGGGAGTACCTAGCATTGCTCGATACTAACCTGACTTTATTGAATCGTTATTTAGATCCAGAATCAGATCACACACATCGCTGGTGGAGATAGCGAAAACACCAATATTAGTAATATAGTAGGTAGCCAAAAGGTGCTTTGTGTATGAAGGTGATGTGTGTATGAAGGTGATGTGTGTATAAAGTTGATGTGTATAGTAAGGTAAACCGACCGCTCGATAGCGAACAGTTTACCTCATGTCATGTGATTTGATTGGGTGGAGCTGGTGAAGGGTTAACGTCGTGTATAGGTGCGACGTCAACAGTTCACGATATCGCAGTTTAGCTTTCTTCTTTTTGCTCATGGTTGTTGCGGTAGTATTCCCATTGCTCGATACGTTCACCGTCATTAAATACACAATAAGTAGTTCGTTGATTGTTTTCAGTCACGGTTTCTAATTCACCATTTTGTTGAACACAATAAACCGCTGCTGGGTTAGCGACTGAAACACGTTGTCCTTCGCTATATTCTGCATAGTCGTTTGCACAACCGCCCAACACAACGGCAAATACAGCCATCAAACCAATTTTCTTCATGTTTATCTCCTACGTGATAACTCTATAATCGAATGTGTTAAGTTCTACAGAACCAGATTAGAAGCTCTATGAAACTAGTATATTTTAGATTTCAGAAAAGGTTGTTCTAATTTGGTCAAGATATTGAAATAGGTTGATATTTCGCTATTTTTAACTGCTTTTTGAGTGTTTGATCATGCTGGAATAGCTGGTGCTCTAGCAGGAACGGTCTCTGCCAATAAAGTTCTACTTGATGGTTATTTCTACTAGATAGCCGTGGGCGAACAGCGATTAAAAGCAGAGGTTATGTGTTCTTTCAGGGGACGGAGAACGTCGAATCTATGGATGATTATGATATGATGCCGCCAAATTCAGTAGAGCAGTCAGAATCATGAGACATCTTAAAACCACCATCCACCCTGATATCGAACATCTAGACAACCAAACGGTATTCAAGCGCAATGCTGCACGTGCGATTGTGTTAGATGGCGAAGACATTTTGATGCTGTATACAGAGCGTTACCACGACTACACCATTCCGGGGGGTGGTTTGGATGAAGGGGAAGATGTGATTGCAGGTATGGTCCGTGAGCTTGAAGAAGAGACGGGTGCGAAGAACATTCACAGTATTAAGCCGTTCGGTATTTTTGAAGAGTTTCGCCCTTGGTATAAAGATGATGCAGATATGATGCACATGATCTCTTACTGCTACTCATGCAAGATTGATCGTGAGCTGGGTGAAACAGCTTACGAAGACTACGAAGTGAAAAATGGGATGAAACCTGTGTGGATGAACATTCATGAGGCCATTGCTCATAATGAGAAGACCATGGCCGAGAGCCCTAAAAAGGGCATGAGCATTGAGCGGGAAACGTTTCTGCTGCATCTAATCGCAAAGGAAATGCTGTAACCCTTTTAATAAATCAAAACTGTTTAAAAGTAGAATGTTTTAAACAGTTTTGTTCACCATGAACCAACAATAATTCCTCCCTCCTTTAGTTGAGCTAACCCATCGTAATTTTAGTTTTAAGCAAAACGCCTCCAGTCCGTAAACAACCTATCCGTTTCCAACCAGCATAGAACGTTTCCTTCTCTAACAGACTTTCAAGTTGACTAATCTTTCATCAAGTAACTAACCCTTCATCAAATTGATTCTTATTTTGAAGAAAAGACAGTTTCATTCTGACTGTAATTTTAATTTTTAAAAATAAGTCTTATTTTTCAATGTAATACGATGATTTTAAAACGATCGGAAACTTGGCTTCTCTTTTGCTTCTTTGTATTAAGCAGCTCGCTTTATCGGCATCAACATAATCAACAAAGATGCGAATAGTTTGTTTCAGAGTTAACTGAGACGCTTCTTTAAATTGCCGTTCAGAGTTCACACACTTTTCAAGGAAATCGCTCACGCGAAGAAGAAGTCGAGGTTTACTATGAAATACAAGCAAGTTATTTGTCTTATGACGGCAGTTGCCAGTGTCCCTGTCTATGCAACGACGGTAGATTTGGACTTTTCAAATCATGTAGAGGCGATGAACGGCAGCAGTTCGTGGGCTGGGCCAACCTATGATGGATCTTCGATGCACTTCCTCAATGTTGGTACACATGATGGAAAAACAATAGATGCCAAAGTGTCTAGTAGTGTGTTCGGTGATGCGACATTTCTGTTTCATGCTCCGAACTACAAAGTTGGTGCAGTGCAGCCCTCAGGAGATATTGGTTTTCTCTATCAAACTAACTCTGCAGGCTCTGCTGGCCTAACTTATACGTTTGAATTTTATGATGGTACGGATGGCCTGTCAGGTACATTTTCAGTGCCCTATACACTTCCCGAATTTGACATGATTGGCTACGACATTGATGGCGAACCCGTGCAGTCGGAGCAAGTAAGAGTGTTTAAAAGTGAAGGTTTCTACAGTTATCAACTTGGTAGTGCTAGCGCGAGTTTGACAGCGGAAGAGAGTGCCGATGGAACGTCGGTTCTATTCACCGGGCCAGGAACGAACTATTCGGAAACTGACACCTCCGGTGCTGTAAAATTCACCTACAAGAATACCTCGATTGTAACTCTACAATTTGAAACGGTTACGAGTAGTAGCAGTAGTTTCCCCAACCCGATTTTCTCGGCATTTGACGGTAACTGGGACTTATCTGGATTTACTACGCCAATAGAAAGTTCAGATGAATCTGATTTTGGTGACGCTCCTGATAGTTATGGAACGTTGCAGGCGAGTAACGGTGCTGAGCATGCGATATCTTCCACACTATACTTAGGTGCTAGTATTGATGCCGATACAGATGGCCAACCGGGTGCATCATCCAACGGCGATGATTTGGATGTTGGCGGAAATGATGATGACGGAATTGCACTGTTGACGAACCTTGAAGTCGGCTTAGACAGTTTAATTAATGTCAACATTGTGGGGAGTGGTTATCTGCAAGCTTGGGCTGACTGGGATATGAATGGATCTTTTGAGGATGACGAGCAGATATTAAAAAATCATTCTGTTGTAGTTGGAAGCCAAGTCGTCCCTATTCGAGTGAGTGATGATGCTGTCGTTGGGAGCGTACAAACTCGATTCCGTTTGGCGAGTAGCCCTAATATTCCGAGTGACGGTTATGTTGGTGATGGTGAAGTTGAGGACTATGTATTTAACGTTACGGATCCTGGCACAACGGTTCAACATTCGAATTACTATACAGCGGCCTTTGAAGACAATTGGCCAGAAGTTGGTGACTTCGACTTAAACGACATTGTGGTTTACTACCGCACCACTATTTTAAGTAAAGAAGACGCAGTGCTTCGAATGGATATTACAGGAACCATAATGGCCTACGGTGCTTCTTATGGTAATGGGTTGGGGTGGAAGCTTAATGGCTTCGATGAATCAGATGTCGATCTGCAAACGGCTCGAGTGCAAAAGAATGGCGCGACTCGGGTAAATATTTCGCCGTTTACGGGTGAAGATAAAAGCGTTGCATCGCCAGGAGGAGACCTCGTTGTTGTCGCGTCGTTGAACCTAAAAAATGATCTTCCGATTAATGGTGAGTGTATGTTCCACCGCACTAACCCTTCATGTAGTCCGGCTTTAGAAGCTGACCAAATGACGTTCAGTATTTCTCTGCCGTTTGCTTCTGGAAGCGAGCCAACAGTGAGTTCACTGATGCCATTAAGTGGCTTCGACCCATTCATCTTTGGTGCGGGAGCGGGTTATTACCATGGTGACAGTTTCTCTACATCGCCGGGGAAAGACTTAGAAATCCATACTGCGGACTTCCCACCAACATCGCGTGGCACGTTAGTGAGTGATTTCTATGGTATTGCACAAGATGATTCAGATCCGTCTAGTGACAAATACTACCGAACGACACAAAACATGCCTTGGGGTATCTTAATTTCATCACCTTGGAATCATCCATCAGAATACATTGATGTTAGTGAGGTGTACCCGGAGTTTGCTGAGTGGGCTACATCAGGTGGTGCTTCAAAACCAACGTGGTACCAAAACCCTAACGCCAGCAAAACTTGGTCAACGGAAGATTAATCAGGAGGATTTATGAAAACAATCAAACTAATTTTGAGTGGTGTAGGCTTTGTATTCCTTTCAGCTTGTGGCGGCGGAGGTGGAGGTGATAGTACCGCTTCATCTCCAAGTACTGTCGCTCCTCCGAGCAATACTACGGCTCCGGTCCCCGTCACTCCTCCGAGTAATTCGACCGTTGGTAGCAATAACGTGGTGACACCTGCTCCAGTAGTGATACCGCAGTCTATTAAATCATCTGAGTTATCTATACCGGAAGGTTTTGATTTTTCTACGGAGAGAGAAGTGTCTGTAAACGTTGACGTAGCAAGCTCGCAAAGTTCTCGAGGTTTTATGAGTATTTATACAGAGTTCAATGGTGATGTTGTCGATTACACCTCACAAGTGCTGAGGAGCCCAATCAATCAAGATATTGATTTCTCTACAACTCTCCTTTTACCCAATCATGTTGATAAAGTATGGGTTGAAGTCTGGTATCCGTCGGCAATGGGAAGCGAAGTGAAACTCCTTGTAAACATTGAGGACGATAATGTAGACGTGATTCTTTAATCTTTATCTTCTACCAAACAACGTTACCGCTATTTCGGCGGTAACGTTGTTTTAGGTGCTTTTGTTGTGAATTTTTCTAACATCGAGACCTGAGATAACCTGTATAAAATGAATTGAGTGATATTATCAATCCGGTGTTTTAGGTGTATCTTTACTTAAGTGACGCTCGTTTCTCGCTTTACGAAATCACCAAAACTCGGTGAGCCTGCCCTAAACAAAGAAGACTATGAATAAAAGACAGTTTGTTGCCCATTATTTGCGCATGAATCGCACCTCGTACTTACTGGCGATTGTGTTCATTTTTCTCGTTAACTGGTTACAGGTAGAGATCCCTCGTTATATCCAACTTGCCATCGATCTTATTGAGGATGCTTCAACAACGGGCCATCAGCAGCTTCAAACCTATGTTTGGATTGTGGTCGGCATGTCGGTTGCTATGGTGGTGGTGAGAATTCTGTCTCGTATCTATGCGCTTAATCCGGGGCGAATTACAGAAGCAGCACTAAAGAGTACACTTCTACAAAAGCTGAATCGCTTACCGAGCAGTTTTCATGAACGTTTTGCATCGGGTCGGCTCATTTCAATCATGAATAATGACCTTAGCGGCATCCGACTGATGTTTGGTGTGGGGTTTCTTCAGTTCTTCAATGCGTTACTCGCGTTATCGCTGACACCTCTTTATATGTGGCGTATATCGCCAGAACTCACACTGTATTCGATTATTCCTATCTCAATCGCTTTTATGATTTTTCGGGTGGGCTTCAAGCGTATGAAAACGCTGCATTTAGAGCACATGAAACGTCTGCAAAACTTGTCTGCTCAGCTAATGAGTTACCTGTCTGGGATTGACTTGATTAAGAGCCAGCAGATGTCACCTTGGGTGAAAGCTGAAACTGAAAAGCTGAATCAGTTATTACTTGAATGCCGCCTTAAAATTACACGTATTCAAGTCTTCTTTATGCCAGTACTCGACTACGCCAATGACCTGATGAAAATCATCATTTTAGGGCTTGGTGGCTACATGTTAATGAGACAAGAGCTAACCCTAGGTGAGATTACCGCCTTTCTGACTTATTCGGTTTTGTTGGCAATGCCATTGATGCAATTAGGCAGAATCGCGACCATTTATCAGCGTGGCATGGTCGGCATTCAAAGTGCACAAACCATCCTTAATGCCAAAGTTCCAGACCTTGATGAAGAGAAACTCTCTGAGTTAGATGTTGAATCGCTAAAGGGAAAAACGTTTTCCGTTCGCAATCTTAGCTTTAGTTACGCGGGTGAAGAACGCTTGATCCTTGATGACATTAGCTTTGATATTCCAGCGGGCAAGAAAGTGGGTGTGCTAGGCGGAATCGGAGCGGGTAAAACGACATTAGTGAATTGCTTGAACCATCATTTGGATGTTCCACAAGGTTCAGTTTTTCTTGGCGAAAGAGATATCACTAGCTTCTCGCGCAGTGACTTGCGCCGTTATGTGAAAACCGTGACTCAAGACCCTTATCTGTTTTCAGCAACCGTCGAAGACAATATTCGTTTTGGTAGCTTAGATGCCGATTTGGCCAAGAGTCAGGTTGATGAAGTATTAGAGCTCAGCCAATTGGCCAGTGATGTGACTCGCTTTGAGCATGGCGACCAAACCTTAGTTGGAGAGAAGGGCATCATGTTGTCTGGTGGTCAGAAGCAGCGTCTCAGTATCGCACGTGCTCTGTTGCAGCCGACCGACTTAATCATCATGGATAACGTTCTATCGGCTGTCGACTATGAAACAGAACGTAAGATCTTGGAAGGTCTGTTTAAGCGTTTAGAAAATCAATCGGTACTTGTGGTTTCACACCGTGTTAATACCCTTGAATATATGGACGAAATCATCGTTTTGAACGAAGGTAAGGTGATTGCTAAGGGCGACCATGACACGCTATTGAAAACGTGTGAGTACTATTACGATACGTGGCAGTTACAGCATAATGAAACGGGGGCAGCAGCATGCTAAAAGGTGTTGATCTCAAGTATCTCGAGCACTTTTTCAAGTTTGCTAAGAAATACAAGCGCTCTGCGATTCTGGGTATTGCTATGCTTCCGCTCTCTGTCATTACAAGCCTATTGTTTCCTTGGCTGATCATTCAAGTGATCGATGTTCATTTAAGTCATGGTGATATGGATGGACTGTTCGAATATGTCTTCTATCTCGTTGCTGTGCTGGTGATTAGCTATGTGGTGGATACAACTTATTCGTATAACCTACGTAAAACGGGGCAGTATACGATAACTGACATGCGCTCAGTGTTGTTTGCTCGCGTACTTAAACTGCTGCGCCGTTATTTTGATAACACACCGATTGGCGTCACGCTTTCACGACTAACCAGCGACTTGGAAACCATCGGCGAGGCGTTTGTTCAATCGGTTGTTGGTCTCGTGAAGGACAGTATTAACACCATTGCTCTGTTGGTGATGATGTTCTTCATTGACTGGCAATTAACCATGATTGTTTTGATTATCATGCCGCCAGTGATGTATTTGACGGTGTATGTGAGAAACCGACTTCGTGAGTTGTACAAGGTGACGCGTTCTTCGCTCGCTCGCGGCATTGGCTTTTTACAAGAAGTCTTATTTGGGATGAAAACCGTTCAGATGTACCGAGCGGAAGAGCAAGTCGAGCAACGTTACCAAGGCTATACCGATGAGTTTTTTAAAGCGCAGAAAAAGATCAATAAGTACGATGCTATTCTGTTTTCGTTTATCTCTGGCATCACCTCAATCACCATCGCGATCATGATTTGGTACGGTTCTGGGCAAGTGATCGAAGGGGCTCTCACCTTGGGCGTGCTGATTGCGTTCATCAACACCTTAGAAAAGGTATTTGTTCCGATTCGCGACTTCACCTCACAAATTGCTTCGATTCAGAGCTCATTTGCTGCGTTCGACCATATCGAAGAGCTGTTTGTTGAGCCGACGGAAGAAGAAGGCCGCAACTTAATGCCGTCTAACAAGGTTGAAAATCAGCTCGAACAGTTTGTGAGCTTAGAATTTAAGAACGTGAGCTTTCGCTACAAAGACGATGCTCCGTACGTTCTAAAGAATGTCTCGTTTGTATTGGAAAAAGGGCATCAAATCGCGCTCGTGGGTTCGACTGGGTCAGGCAAATCGACGATTCTGCGTTTGATATCTAAAACCTACCAAGACTATGAAGGCAGTATTCTGCTTAACGGTATTGAGTTATCGCAGATCTCAAGCGAAGACTCTGTTCATTTGTTCTCAATGATGATGCAAGATGTGCACTTGTTTGAAGAGACAATCCAATTCAATATCGCGCTGGGTAAGGAACATCTCTCAAGAACCGAGGTTGAGCAAGCTGCGCGTTATGTTTACGCGGATAAGTTTATCGAGCAGCTACCACAGGGTTATGATTTCCGTTTAGAAAAGAATGGATCCAACTTATCGGTAGGGCAAACTCAGCTTATCTCCTTTGCACGAGCGGTTGCTCAAGGCGGACAACTGATGATGCTTGATGAGGCAACCAGTTCAGTAGATTCCATCACCGAAGACTTGATTCAAAAAGCGATGCAGCGTCTGTTCAAGGAAAAAACCGTGATTGCGATTGCACACCGCCTGAGTACAGTTCGCCACTCGGATACCATTCTTGTGTTGGAAAAGGGTGAAATTGTTGAACAAGGCAATCATCGACAGCTGATAGCACACAATGGAATTTATGCCGGATTGTTGGAAGAGTCGGTGGTTGGAGGAATCGATTGTGGAAAGAGTCGATTGTAGAAGTGAGTGACTATCGAGCTATAAATAACTATTAACTATTAACTATTAACTATTAACTATTAACTAATACGAATAAGCCAAACTTGCCGAGTTCCTAGCTTGTATGTCTATTACGAGATACAGTTAGCGTAAAGGTTAATATATAAAGGAATGTGTAATGCTTCGAATCTTATTGATTGCAGTTATCTCAATGATCACGACTATGAGTTTTGCAAACGAAGAGGTTAAGTACTCAGATCAAGAGTATTTGGATAGACCATTGATGGAACGCTATATCTTGGACGAGTTGAAGCAATTGCGCATGGAGCAACAAGATCTTGAAAGACGTTTGACTATTCAGATGACCGACCGTGAGCTCTCTGTTGCGGACAAATCGCTGAACTACGCCAACGTGACCGTAACGTATTTCTTCTACATCATTGCTGGTGTCGCCTCTCTTATCGCGCTGGTGGGTTGGCAATCCATCAAAGAGCTAAAACACACAACTCAAGATATGGCTGATAAGCGACTTAATTCTATCGCTCAAGACTATGAGAAGAAGTTTAATGTTCTTGAACGGGATCTGAAGCGTAAGACTCGAATTATCTCAGACAACAACCGCGAAATTGAAATTATCAATGAGATTCATAACCTATGGTTGAGAGCACAGAACGCACAAACGGCAGAGCAAAAGATTGAAATCTACGATGAAATACTGAAGGTTCGTCCTGGAGATTTAGAAGCACTTACTGCCAAAGCTGACGCTGCTATGGATATACAGGAATACCACTGGGCAATGAGTCTTTGTAACCGTGTATTAGAAGTCGATGACCAAAATGCTCATGCCTTGTATCAACGCGCTTGCGCCTACGCTCGATTAGGGGCAGAAGGTCAAGCTATCGATGACTTAGAGCGCGCTATTGAAGCCAGTGGTTCAATGCGAGAGCTATTAGCCGATGAACCTGACTTTGAGATGCTACGCGGCTTAGATCGTTTTGAAGCGCTTTGTGAAGAGTAATTATTTAATGGCATGGTGAGCTTCGTACGCTCACTATGCTTTTAATCATTTTTACGGAACGATTTCTTACATTCCGCTTATTTTAGGTTCATCGCGGATTAGCG
>NZ_JBFRQW010000087.1:0-1243 GCF_041472735.1 Vibrio sp. 10N.261.46.E11 | reverse complement strand
TGATCTGCTCCAGTTAGACTGGACACCGCATTAAGCGACATATTGTTTTTCAAAGTTAACTGGGCTTAGATACCCAAGAGCACTGTGCCTTCTTGTTCGATTATAATCAACTTCAATGTATTCAAAAAGCGCTTGGCGCATCTCTTCTCGGGTCATTATCGGCTCGTATTGGACGGCTTCTACTTTCATTGAGTGGAAAAAGCTTTCAACACAGGCGTTATCCCAACAATTCCCCTTCCTACTCATGCTTTGTTTTAGATTATGAGCTGCGATTAAATCTCGGTAGTCTTTTGAACAATATTGGCTACCTCTATCACTATGGATGATCACGTCTTCTGGCATGCCTCTGCGGAACAATGCCATTGATAGTGCATCACAGACCAGAGTTGCGGTCATTCTGGTGCTCATTGACCAACCAACGACTTGCCGTGAGTACAGGTCGATAATAACGGCTAAATACATCCAACCTTCGCTTGTCGCTAGATAGGTAATATCTCCAGCCCATTTTTGGTTCGGTGCTGTCGCATTGAAATCTTGCTCAAGCAAGTTCGGGGCAACAGGAAGCCTATGCTTACTGTCTGTCGTACATTTGAACTTACGGGCGGCCTTCGCGACTAAGCTCTGGCGCTTCATGCTCGCAGCAATGGTTTTTACATCGTGCTTATTACCATTTGCCTCAAGTTCTTTTTGAATGCGCCTTGCACCGTCGCGTTCCTTTTTATCATCAAAGACTTCTCGAACTTTGTTATCAAGCTGCTTGCGGTGCTCGTTGCGTTGAGTGACTTTATGGCGATTATCAATCCAATAATAAAACCCACTTCGAGAAACCCCAAACACCTTAGCCATACGGACAATCCTATATTGCATCAGGTGTTCGAGCATAAACTCATAGCAATCTATTTTAGATTTTTCGCGAAGTAGGTGGCGGCCTTTTTTACGATATCTAGCTCTTCAGCTTGCTCTGCTAATAATCGTTTGAGCTTAGCATTTTCAGTGGCGAGTTCTCTTTCTCTATCGCTGATTTTCGCGTCTTTTTTTACGGCTTTACGCCATCCATAGATTTGAGATTCATATAACGATAGCTGCCGTGCGGCAGCAGCGACACCGACTTTCTCTGCTAACTTAAGTGCTTCGGCTTTAAATTCAGGAGCATGTTTGATTCGTGTTTTCTTAGTTGTCATTGTCCACCTCGTTAGTGATTGTACTCACTTAACTCAGTGTCCAAAACTTCTGGTGCGGATCA
>NZ_JBFRQW010000086.1:0-4836 GCF_041472735.1 Vibrio sp. 10N.261.46.E11 | reverse complement strand
AACTTCTGGTGCGGATCAGATTTAGCAGACTCGTTTTCAATTAACGAACTAGCAGAAACGCCAGCCATGTTACTAGGGTCACTATATCCGACCTTATGACCGGAAAAAGACAAAAGTGAACCCAGAGCAAGAAGGATTAGCATTGAATAGAATGCATAATCACTAGAAAATGATAGTTTCAAATAGCCTGTGAAATACTCGAAAGTAACCACAATTAGTAGTGCTAATAAATTTGATAGTACTATCAACCTTACGAATTTAAACATATTCCCTCTGATACCAATAGAACAGCTAACGTCCCAATAAACGGTGAGTGTACGAGTGCCATAATGAAGCGAAACGGAATCGGCACACGCTTATGAATCCGACTTAACTGCTTTGTGAACTGGCTTTTCTAGCCATCACTAAACCATGATTACTTGATCCCAAAAGGCTTGCTTCATCACAATTTGCTAAATGATAATCTAACCATGTCTGATATTGAGTTGGCGTAAAGTTATTAACACCGTTAGATATGTAACGTCCAAATCCATCTGTTGCTGCGTGTCCAATTACATTAAACCCATTTTTGTTTACAAGATTTTCAATTTCACTAGGCGTTGCGAAATACCCGACCTTGAAAAAACTATCGGCTTTAGCGTTTGATACCGTGCCATGTTTATTTAACTCTAAAAGTACCTCCGGAGTGACTAGCTCTGGAAATTGTTGGGCAAACATACCAGCGACAAAGAAACGTGAAATATAGGCTATGGCTAGTACACCATTTGGCTTTAAAATCCTTAGTGCTTCATTAACCGCAAGCTCTCTTTCATGCAGAGTTTTTAGGTGGTACAAGGGCCCAAGAATTACACAAACGTCTTGAGAATTACTTTCGATAAATGACACATCACAAGCATTACCCTCAAACACTTTTAACTCAATACCTTCAGATTTTACTTTAGTATTTAAAATCTTCACTTGGTCAGGCGCAAGTTCTACTGCTGTAACATCACAACCTAATTTCACAAAATGTAAGGAATAGCGCCCCGTTGCTGCTCCTAACTCACATACTGATTTTCCTTTAAGTAAATAAGGTGTGAGTTTATGTATCGTAGTATCAAACTCTAACTGAGCGATATATTGCCGAGTTAGCCTTTCATCTTCGTTTGCACCCGTATATTGGGCTATCAATTCTTCCATTGGTAACATCCCCTTTCACCCAATTAAGTAGCTGACAACGCTACCATTACACAGTCTAGAACGATACTTAAAGGCATCGCCCTAACTAAAAACCACTTGAGTCTTCATGCCGTAGACCCAGATGGTAAAGTTATACTTCAGAAGTCAGTAACCCGCTCTAAACTGCTGATCCCATACTCGCTTGTTAGTTGCCCTTGCTCGACTCCAGTGCTAACATTTGTACACACGTCAATTTAGGAGTTACTCATGGATACTAGAATTCAATTTCGCGTTGATGACGAAGTTAAACGTTTAGCTCAGCAAATGGCTGAGAGCCAAGGTCGCACACTTAGCGACGCTTGCCGTGAGCTTACGGAGCAAATGGCTGAACAACAACGAAAAACATTAGCTCACGACACTTGGTTAGCTGAACAAGTTAACCTAGCATTTGAGAACTTTGACTCAGGAAAAGCTTCATTTGTTGATCATGACTCAGCAAAAACAAGAATGGCAGACCGAAAAGCTAAGATTCGCAGCCGAGATCAACAATGATTTTATGGGAAGAAGAATCACTTAATGATCGTGAGAAGATCTTTGAGTTTCTTTATGATTTCAACCCTGATGCGGCAGAAAAAACTGACGAAATTATCGAAGCCAAAGTAGAAAATTTACTTGAGCAACCACTAATGGGAGTTCAACGTGTTGGTATTCGAGGGCGATTACTAATTGTTCCTGATATCTCTATGGTCGTTTCGTACTGGGTTGATGGCTCAGCAGTGCGTGTCATGCGAGTTCTACACCAGAAGCAGAAATTCCCTACCGACTGATTATAATCAGTGGGCGAACTAACGAATGACACGCCCCCTTCAGAGGATTTGCCACACTTATGTGGTACTTAATTGCACCGGAAGCACCATGTCTGATTATTCTATCAACTAACTGTTTGATAATATTACTATCATAACCTAATCTTAGCCTCGCTCGCCTTGAAAAAAATCTCAAAACGATGTGCCCTTCATACTCAATCGTACAATTTACTTAATAAAGTGGCTTCGGGCTTGTTCAACACTTGGGATTTAGTGTTGGCTACGCAACACCTTAATCCTTATTCGTTAACTGCGCTTTTCAGCTTTAGTTACACAAACAGAAAACAGCTCTTTCATCGGCACATAATTACAATGATAACCATGGATATTTGCGGCTACCCACTGCTCAGAAGTAATACCAGTAAAATTAATATTGTAACCACAGTTGATTGCAATATGCTCAAACAACAAACGCTGAGCACGACCATTACCTTCTCGAAATGGATGTAGAACGTTAATGTCGCAATAATACTCAGCTAATTTAGTTAGAAATTCATCGTATGGTAGATCCACTAAATACTTATCTTTTTCTAACATTGAAAACAGATTATTCGCTTCTTTTTCAATCCTAACTACATTACAGAAACGTGTATTTCCCTTTGAAATATCAATCGTTCTTAGTTCGCCTGCCCATTCAAATAGATCGGAGAACAAAATGTGATGAATTGAACGCAGGTAGCTGAAATCGTAAGGAGGTAATTGAAACTCCACATACATTGCAGCTAACGTTGTTAAATCACGTTCAGCAGCCTCTAATACTGCTTCATTGCTGATATTGAGCTTATTAACAAGAACTGTACTATTTTCGTAAGTATAAGGATCTTGTGTTGTGCCATATTTATCAGCCATTGAGCGCCTCTAACGAATTTACGTTTGAGTATTTGTTCAACAAAATTTGACGTTGTTGCTCTCTATCGAGTGATAAATCGAAATCACTAGCAACATCATGTCCCTCTAAACGCATACTTTCTTTAAAGTTATCCATTTTAACTTGTTCGAAATAGGCATGTTTTTCTTCGTAAGAAGAAAGTATTGAATTACTTGGCATAACTAAATCAATGTCATTAAGTTGAGATTGAATCGTTTTTCCTGACTCAAAGACACCCCAGCTATTAATAGAAAAACGAAAGGTTCGACCTTGGCGCTCTCTTTGGATATTTAAGCCTAAATTTTCAACTAATGAGTTAACTACAGATTGTACTTTACGTTCAGAAATCCCAGTTGCAGCCACGATAGCTTGAGTATTTGGAGATTCCAATCGTGTCATTGCAGCTAAAACTAATAATTCGTACTTCATGCTTACCTCGCACATTTATGCGGAAATAATATTAGTCTACTACTCAAAGGGAATGATTACCATATTTGAAAGCTAAATTAATAAAGAAGCAGTTAACGATTAGCTAAGTGGCTAACAAACCTGCCACCCCACCCAATTAAAACACCTTAAACACACAACTAAACCGAACTAAAAGTACCAAACGTTTGTTAGTCCGTCTTTAGCGCCTTATTGAAGGAAGCCGCTGCACGGCAGAGTAAAACGAGTACAAGCCATACTCTTGTAACACCATCACCCTGATGGCCATTTACAGGAGTAACTTATGAATTCCACCGACTTAGAACGCTACAACACCCTTTATGAACAACACCTTACCGACTCTCAAGTTCTTACAGCTCATTTTGCAGCACGTGCTACCCAAAGGGTTACAACGAGTTCGGGTTACGGATTTTTACGTGGTCAAGCACACGCCTTAAGAGCCCGCATTCAACTGCTGTTATTGAACTTGGTCTATGGGATGCCGCCACTCACCGCCCCGATAAAGAGCAAAGCGACACGGGTATGCCCTTGCTGTGAGCATGAGATGGCGTGCGTTGGAGTGAGCCGACCCATGTAGCCGAAAGGCATTTGATAATAAGGAGAATGGCATTTACGAAAACAGAGGAGATGTGACGACGAAAGAAACGAAAAATAGCTAACTGCTTGATAAGATTGCTATCGCAACCTTATCTTGACCTCGCTCGCCTTGAGAAAAGCCTCAAAGCGGTGCGCCCTTCAAGTTCAATCGTACAATTTACTTAATAAAGTGGCTTCGGCTTGTTCAACACTTGGGATTTAGTGTTGGCTACGCAACACCTTAATCCTTATTTGTTATGTAACATTTTCAATAGCTTGCGCCGCACTATTTGTGATTTTAGCTAAATCAATTTCAGTTTGTATCGCAAGGTACTCACAGCCTTTGAACTCTAACTGCATATAATTTGCCGTCAACTCAAATGGTTCTACGAAACATTTTGGTAGCTCGACATTATATCCCGTTGATAGAACGGAAATAGACTTTCCTTTTAGCTTACGCCCTAACCCCTTTTCGATGGTTAGAAGATCTGATAAGCGATCAAAGAAAACTTTTAACTGAGCTGACATTGAATACCAGTAAACAGGTGAAGCAAATACCAAATGATCAAACCCGACTAACTCATGGACGATTGGAAGGAAGCTATCGTTTCTATTTTCATGCTCATAATCGTAAAAACTGATATCAAAGTCAGATAGATCAAACAATTTTGCATCAGACTGTTCAACGAAGGATTCGACTAATTTACGGGTATTCCCATCTGATTTGGAAGTACCTAATATTACTGCGATTTTCATTTAAACTCCATGTTACATAGCACTTAAGTATTTATCCGTTGTCGTAGCACAATGGATAAATACCTGTTGGACTTGGCTGCTTCTATCTATGGAGTTTGCTTTTTAGGACTGACTTGCGCTCCACTCTTATCATTAAGACCGGTACCCCGTCAGTGGTTCATTTTC
>NZ_JBFRQW010000085.1:0-27533 GCF_041472735.1 Vibrio sp. 10N.261.46.E11 | reverse complement strand
CCTTCATTTGAATGGTTTTTTGTTGGCTTGCTAGCTTTTTAAAATCAGTATTATTAAGGCTATCCATAGCGATTTTCTGCAAGAGTTCGATGGCCTCAATTAGATCATATTTTTACTCGAATTGGTATAATCTCCGGAGTGCCGGCCCAGTCCACCCCTGCCATATTTAAGGCTCTAGCAGAAATGCTAGAGCCTTTTTGCTTTCTATTTATTCGATAATTCCTATCTTTAACAGAACCTAGCCTGAAAAGTGTAAGTACTTACTTATCCCCGCGTCTTTTATAAACAATCGACAGCACAAACCACACTTCTTTATGAGAATTATTCTCAATATTTTGTTATATTTTGGTCGTTATTACTAAAAGGCTACAAATATGGATATTTCCCGTCGTAAGTTTATTCAATCATCTCTCGCTATATCTGCACTAACCGTCCTACCAGCTTGCTCAATGAAGCGGTCTGTTGATGAGCAAGGAAAGTTCGTTTATGACTTAACAGCTGAGCCTTCAACAGCTGAGTTGGTGAAGGGATTTAGTACTAATGTTTTAGCCTTTAATGGACAGACTCCAGCGCCGATTATTCGCTGTCGACAAGGCGAAAAGGTAACGATTCGATTTACCAACAAGCTATTAGAACCGACCACAATTCATTGGCATGGCCTGAGAATTCCGATTGAAATGGACGGGGTTCCTTTCTTAAGTCAGTCTCCGATTATGCCCGGTGAAACGTTTGTCTATGAGTTCACGCCACCAGATGCGGGTACATTCTGGTATCACCCACACATGAACAGTGTTAAGCAACTTGGTATGGGCTTGGTCGGGCTTATTATTGTCGAAGAGAGCGAGGCAGTTCAGTTCGATGAAGAGCATGCTCTGATGCTTAAACATTGGCATATCGACAAACAAGGTCAGTGGAAAGACTTGATGATCCCTCGCCTCAGCGCTCGTATGGGCACGCCAGGAGAGTGGAGTAGCGTTAATGGAGTACATGAACCTATCTATCAATTGAAGCAGCATGCAACGACTAGGCTGCGTATCGCTAATGTTGATAACACGATTACCTATCCTATAGCCATTGAGGGGGCTGAAGCATGGGTCATTGCTATTGATGGTAACCCTGTAAAGACACCTTATAAGCTGACTCAACACAAGATTGGCCCAGGTATGCGTGTCGATCTCGGGCTGATTGCTCCCAAGGCGGGGGAGCGAGTGAGTGTCCTTCAAATGAAAGGGCGTTTTCCTTTTTCCTTGTGTGAGTTTGAGGCTGTTGATTCAACGTTAATCGAAGGCCAAACACTTCCTTTATTGCCCCTCAATCCTGTGCCTAACTTAAATCTCGCTAATGCAGAAGAAATCGATTTTGTGTTTGAGTGGGAAGGGGCGGTATCACCGGTATCTAAAGATGGGAAGTCGATGCCTAAGTTTTGGCTTACGAATAAACGTGCGTGGGAGGGAATGAGTAAAGACAGTGTTCCAGACCCGTTGGCGACTTTGGAGTTAGGTAAAACTTATATATTCGACCTCAAGAACGTCACTCAGTACCATCACCCAATTCATATTCATGGTCATACATTCACTGTATTGGAACTTGATGGTAAAAAAATAGAAGAGCCCTTCCATACCGATACTGTGTTACTTGGAAAAAACGGCCGTGCTAAAGCTGCATTTGTTGCAGACAACCCAGGACGTTGGATGTACCACTGTCATGTCATTGAGCACATGAAAACGGGACTAATGGGATATATTGAAGTTAAGTGACACCTGTAACGTTTAATTTTTGCGCATGCATTCTAAGTTTCTACCCTCGCTTTTATCGGCGGTAAAGCTAGAATATAGGGACTGTTATTTGGGAGGATTCATGGGTCAGTTATCTATTTTAGGTTTTATTGCCATTGGTGGCGCATTCGGTGCTTGTTCGCGCTATTTGATTTCAGAGTTATGTGTGGTGATGCTCGGGCGTGGTTTTCCTTATGGTACGCTAACTGTTAACGTGATCGGCTCTTTGATTATGGGCTTGCTCATTGCCGCATTCGAGAATGAGATGATTGCGACGGAGCCATGGAGACAGATCATTGGCCTCGGTTTCCTTGGAGCATTGACAACGTTCTCTACATTTTCGATGGATAACGTGCTTCTTATGCAGCAGGGCGCTTTCTTTAAGATGGGGCTCAATGTGCTGCTCAACGTGGTTCTCAGTATCTCAGCTGCATGGATCGGCTTCCAACTTTTGATAAAGTCTTAAAACTTTCTTACGATTTGTTAACAACTCGGCTTGGTTTATCCAAGCCGTTTTTATATACTCGATCGAACTTGTCGGAGTGCCATATGGCTGAGACCGTTAACTCGGGATCCGTTGAACCTGATCAGGCTAATACCTGCGAAGGGAACAAGAGTAGATATCTAACTAGAATCCTTCTAGAGATCTATCTCCAGATCACAACTGTATTTCTTACCGTGATCCCTCTTGTAGCATCTAATCCGTCAAGCATTTTTATCCCTATAAATAATGGCTAAAAGCCAAGGAAAAATGCTATGTCGAGTCGTAAACAAGCAAGACTGGAAGCGAAGAATTTCATCGATTCTTTATCAGTACAACCTTATCCAAATTCAAAGAAAGCTTACATCCAAGGTTCTCGAGAGGACATTCAAGTCCCAGTTCGAGAAATATCCCTCGCAGATAGCCTTGTTGGTGGTACAAAAAAAGAGCCTGTATTCGAACCTAATGAGCCGATTCATGTCTACGATACCTCGGGTGTTTATACCGATCCTACGCATCAAATAGACCTTTATAGCGGCCTTCCTAAGTTGCGAGAGCAATGGATTGAAGAGCGTGGTGATACGGAATTGCTCGATGATGTAAGCTCTGTTTACACCAAAGAACGTTTAGAAGATGAAACCCTAGACGACCTTCGTTACGGAAACCTGCCTCGAATACGTCGCGCTACTGGCGACCAATGTGTAACTCAACTGCATTATGCTCGTCAGGGAATTATCACTCCTGAGATGGAGTACATTGCGATACGTGAGAACATGGGGCGTCAGAAGTTCGCTGATGAACAGCTTAATCACCAACACCCTGGCCATAGCTTTGGCGCAAACCTGCCAAAAGAAATTACCCCTGAGTTCGTGCGTAAAGAGGTTGCTGAAGGTCGAGCTATTATCCCTTCAAACATCAACCACCCAGAATCAGAACCGATGATTATTGGTCGAAACTTCTTAGTGAAAGTGAACGCCAATATCGGTAACTCTTCAGTAAGCTCTTCAATTGAAGAAGAAGTTGAGAAGTTAGTATGGTCAACCCGCTGGGGCGGCGATACCGTAATGGACCTCTCTACTGGCCGTAATATCCACGAGACTCGCGAATGGATCCTGCGTAACAGCCCAGTGCCAATTGGTACGGTTCCTATGTATCAGGCGCTTGAGAAAGTGAATGGCGTAGCCGAAGACCTTAACTGGGAAGTGATGCGCGATACCTTGATTGAACAAGCAGAGCAGGGCGTTGATTACTTCACTATCCATGCAGGTTTACTGCTTCGTTACGTACCTATGACGGCTAAACGTGTGACTGGTATTGTCTCTCGTGGTGGATCTATTATCGCGAAATGGTGTCTTGCACATCATCAAGAAAGCTTCTTATACACACACTTCCGCGAGATCTGTGAGATCTGTGCGAAGTATGATGTCGCTCTGTCACTGGGTGACGGCCTACGTCCAGGCTCTATTGCAGATGCCAACGATGAGGCTCAATTCTCGGAGTTACGTACTCTAGGTGAGTTAACCAAAGTAGCTTGGGAATACGACGTTCAGGTGATCATTGAAGGCCCTGGACATGTACCTATGCATCTTATCAAAGAGAACATGGACGAGCAGTTGGAGCACTGCCATGAAGCGCCTTTCTATACATTAGGCCCGCTGACTACAGATATCGCACCGGGTTATGACCACATTACCTCTGGAATTGGCGCGGCGATGATTGGTTGGTACGGTTGTGCGATGCTTTGTTATGTAACGCCTAAAGAGCATTTGGGCTTACCCAATAAAGAAGATGTTAAGACTGGCTTGATTACTTACAAGCTTGCTGCACACGCTGCAGACTTGGCAAAAGGGCACCCGGGCGCACAAATCCGAGATAATGCATTATCTAAAGCACGTTTTGAATTCCGTTGGGAAGACCAATTTAATCTAGCTTTAGATCCGGAAACAGCACGTTCTTTCCACGACGAAACCCTGCCACAAGAGTCGGGCAAGGTTGCTCACTTCTGCTCAATGTGTGGACCTAAATTCTGTTCTATGAAGATCTCTCAGGAAGTTCGAGAGTATGCGAAAGATACAGAGCAAGTAGCCGCGGATCAGGCCATCGAGATTAAGATGTTGGATAACCCGTTGGAAGGGATGCGTCAGAAATCACAAGAGTTCCGTGATACCGGCTCTGAACTTTACCACCCTGCAGTAGGTGCAAAAGAAGCTCAATTAGAGGAATAATGACAGTGAAGATACTCATCCCATCTCAAAATATTGAGTTAACGGGAGAGGTGCAGAACTGTCTATTGGTTGCTAAGCGACAAGGTTTAGCAACTGATGCAGTTGAGTTGGGCGTAAGCCCAACTCAATACTTCTTTATCGTTGATGCTCAGCAGGCGTTATCTATTGGCTTCGTTCATGATGTTGATTCATTGGCGGAGTGTAAGTTAGCGGAACTGAATCATGTTGTTGATTACAGTAATTCTGTCGCGCTAACTGACGTTGGTGGTGCTTTTACACAATCTCCAAACACTATCTATATTGGTGTCTCAGATGATTCATCTGTAATGGATATCTGGTCTCACCTAGATGCTAATCGTGTCATTAAGAGTGAAACTACAGCTCATAAAGAATTAGATAGCAGTGTCCACTTTGCTTGGCTACTTACTTTATTGGCGTTGGAATTCCCATTGGAAGACGCGCTGGTTTTAGCTCGCGCTGCATCGAATGTTTCACGTGGAACATGGCCAGCACATTATCAAAGTTTTCCTATCCCTGTCCTTGAAGATGAACGACTGAATATAAGCGTTGGTTGGGCTAACCAAGGGACATCACTTTCTTTCCCAGAGTTGACTAAGAATAGCCTCGGCTTATACCCGGTGGTTGATGATGTCGAGTGGATAGACAGGTTGCTCAAGCTCGGGATTAATACCGTCCAACTGCGTATTAAGAACCCTCAACAAGCCGATTTAGAGCAACAAGTCGCACGATCGATCGAACTTGGTCGAGAACATAACGCTCAGGTTTTTATTAACGATTACTGGCAGCTTGCACTCAAGCATGGTGCTTTTGGTGTGCACCTGGGGCAAGAGGATATTGAAGAATCAAACCTTTCCCAACTGAGCCAAGCGGGTATTAAGATCGGTCTATCGACTCATGGTTATTATGAGTTGCTACGCATCGTCCAGATTAATCCAAGCTACATTGCACTAGGTCATATATTTCCGACCACGACGAAACAGATGCCATCAAAGCCTCAAGGCTTGGTGTGTTTATCTCTGTACCAACAGCTAATTGATACTATCCCATACACAGAAGAACTTACCGGTTATCCGACGGTTGCTATTGGCGGTATTGACCAATCGACAGCTGCGCAGGTTTGGGAGTGTGGTGTATCGAGCTTAGCGGTTGTACGTGCGATTACATTAGCGACAGACCCACAAAAAGTGATCGAATTCTTCGATAAGCTGATGGCTCCTAGGTCTTCAATGACTAGTAAAGAGGTTATGCGGGAGCCTAGCTATGCTGAGTGACTTTGAATTTATTCGTTATCAACGACAAATTGCGTTACCTGAAGTGGGTGAACAAGGGCAACGAAACCTGTTAAACAGCCATGTGTTGGTGGTTGGTTGCGGTGGTTTAGGTAATGCCGCTGCTCTCTATCTCGCGGCTTCTGGAATTGGAAGAATCGTGTTGGTCGATGACGATTGTGTTGATTCATCCAATCTGCAAAGACAGGTAGCGTTCAAGGAAAGCCAATTAGGTTCGCCTAAGGTTGAAGCTTTGAAGCAACAATTGAGTGAACTCAATGGTCGCAGCCAAGTAAGAACTATCAATCAACGAATGAGTGAAAGTCAGCTTGAGCTTGAAGTGATGATAGCTGATTTAGTGTTGGATTGTACTGACAACTTCGAGTCACGCCAGCAGGTTAACCAAGCATGTTTCAGCACGAAGACCCCTTTGATTTCGGGTTCTGCAATCGGCTGGAAAGGCCAGTTTATTGTATTTGATTATCAGAACCAGAAAGGGTGCTACCACTGCCTTTTCCCGTTTGAGCACCATCCACAAACAACGCGTTGTAGTGATAGCGGCATCATTGGTCCAGTGGTCGGCACTATAGGTAACCTCCAAGCTCTTGCTGCTATTCAGCGTATTAGTAGTGGCGAGTTTAAAGTCGCAACACATCAACTAAAGCTGTTCGATGGCCAGACCATGAACTGGCAAAACCTGTTGGTCACGCAAGATAGCGCATGTCCCGTGTGCAGTGCGTCTGTAGTTAAGCATTTAGAAGAAGAAATCCAATGAGCCATATAACCATCTCGATAAACGAGCAACCAGAGCAGGTCGCGCAATCATCGTCTCTCTCAGACATCATCCAAGCACTATCGCTACCTGACTTAGGTTGTGTATTTGCTATTAATAATGCGGTTGTACCGCGCAGCCAATGGCAACAAACCATCGTCAATGAAGGAGATTCCATCTCTCTTTTCCAAGCTATTGCAGGGGGCTAACCATGTTAACCATCGCAGACAAAACGTTTCAATCTCGACTCTTTACTGGAACTGGCAAGTTCGCTAACAAGCATTTGATGGCGAGTGCTATCGAGGCTTCAGGTTCGCAACTGGCCACCATGGCGCTGAAGAGAGTTGATATTCGCTCTGAGCAAGACGATATCCTACAACCGATCATGGATGCTGGCGTGAACTTACTGCCGAATACCTCTGGGGCGAAGAGTGCAAAAGATGCCGTTTTTGCTGCGCATTTGGCTCGTGAAGCGCTAGGCACAAACTGGCTTAAACTGGAAATTCACCCAGATCCAAAGTACTTGATGCCGGACCCAATTGAAACGCTTAAAGCTGCTGAGCAACTGGTCAAAGATGGCTTTGTTGTATTGCCTTATTGCCACGCGGACCCTGTATTGTGCAAGCGCTTAGAAGAAGTAGGCTGCGCAGCTGTGATGCCACTCGGTGCACCTATTGGTTCAAATAAGGGTATCGCTTCGGCGGACTTCTTAGAGATCATTATCGACCAAGCGAATGTCCCTGTGATTGTTGATGCGGGCATTGGTGCGCCATCTCATGCTGCTCGTGCAATGGAAATGGGCGCAGACGCTGTGTTAGTGAATACGGCGATTGCGGCTTCTCAACAGCCCGTTGATATGGCGATTGCCTTTAAGCTGGCAGTTGAAGCAGGTCGAATGGCTTACCTTGCTGGACTTGCAGGAAAAGTATCTCACGCGGTTGCTTCGAGCCCGCTAACTTCATTCCTAGACGAGTAGTATTGTTATGACGTTTGTTGATCGATTTAAACAGCTCAACTGGGATGACATTGGTATGTCTATCTTCAGTAAAACGGCAGCGGATGTTGAACGCGCTCTGAGTAAACCTAAACGCGACTTGGAAGACTTTAAGGCTCTGATTTCTCCGGCGGCAGAACCTTACTTAGAGCAGATGGCACAACAATCGTTGGCACTGACTCGCAAGCGGTTTGGCAATACGATGTCGCTTTATATTCCTTTGTACCTCTCGAATCTATGCGCTAACGCGTGTACGTATTGTGGTTTTTCAATGGAGAACCGTATCAAGCGTCGCACGCTTACTTTGGATGAAATTGATGCCGAAAGTGCGGCCATCAAAAAGATGAAGTTTGATAGCGTGTTGTTGGTGACTGGTGAACATGAAACCAAGGTCGGGATGAATTACTTTCGACAGGTACTGCCGAATATCAAAAAGCAATTCAACTACCTTGCGATGGAAGTGCAGCCACTTGATCAACAAGATTACGCCGAACTTAAAACTCTCGGTTTAGATGCGGTGATGGTTTATCAAGAGACCTATCAACCAAGGACCTACGCTGAGCATCATCTACGTGGCAATAAAATGGATTTTGAATATCGTCTTGAAACCCCTGATCGCTTGGCAAAGGCGGGTATTGATAAGATAGGTATTGGTGCTTTGATCGGTTTGGAAGATTGGCGAACCGACTGCTTCTTTGTTGCTGCTCATTTAGATTACCTAGAGCGTACTTATTGGCAGACACGTTACTCGATTTCATTCCCACGTCTTCGCCCGTGTGAAGGTGGGGAGTCTAGTGGAGGCTTACAGCCTAAGTCGGTCATGAACGATAAACAGCTGGTTCAACTTATTTGTGCGTATCGCTTATTAAACCCTGAGGTTGAATTGTCTCTCTCGACTCGTGAGTCTGCAGCTTTCCGCGACAATGTGTTGCCATTGGGAATCACCAGTATGTCGGCTGCGTCTAAAACCCAGCCTGGTGGTTATGCTTCTGATGAGGAAGAGCTTGAGCAGTTTGAGATCAGTGATGAGAGAAGTGCAGCTGATGTTGAGTCGATGATCCGACAGCGAGGGTTCGACCCGGTGTGGCGTGATTGGCACAGTGCCTATTCTGGTTAATCAATATTTGGTTTATGTTCCACGTGAAACATCTTAATGATACTGGCAAATAAAAACGGCTACCTTTGGGTAGCCGTTTTGCTATTTGCTATTTAACTTATTAACCTAGCAAGCTCGTTTTGGTTTAGCTAACGGCTTAGCGAAGTATTATGCGTGAGATAATGGCGTCGTTGATTGGCGTAGCCATTCCAGCGTATCACCTTCAACTAATGGGCTAACGTCGTTCCATACTTTCTGATGGTAGTCGTTCAGCCACGCTAGTTCAGGTCGTGTTAGCAAATCAACATTGATGTTGCGCTTATCGATAGGGCAACGTGTTAGCGATTCAAACGTCAATACCGAGAAGTCACCTTGCGTTGGAAGTTCAACAACCAGTTCTAGGTTCTCGATACGGATACCAAATTCATCAGCACGGTAGTAACCCGGCTCGTTTGATAACACCATACCTTCAACAAGAGGTACGTCGATTAGCTTCTTAGATATGCTTTGCGGGCCTTCATGAACACTTAGGAAATGACCAACACCGTGACCAGTACCGTGGTCGTAATCGAAACCTTCTGCCCAAAGGTGCTGACGTGCTAGGATATCGAGTTGGAAACCACGAGTGCCTTGTGGGAAACGAGCTCGTGCGATGCCAATATGACCTTTCAGTGCGAGAGTGAACTGCTGAATCATTTCGTCGCTTGGTTGGCCAATCGCGATAGTACGAGTGATGTCGGTTGTACCATCTAAATACTGACCGCCTGAATCGACTAGGTACAAAGTATTCAGTTCTAACTGACCTGGTTCAGGTTGGTTCTCATGGTTGTAGTGACACATAGCTGCGTTGCCGCCTGCTGCAGAAATAGTGTCAAAACTTAGGTCCATCAGCGTTGGGTCTTGCTCGCGGAACGATTGTACCTTGTCAGCCAATACCGCTTCGTTGTGTAGGTTACCTTGCGCGACTTCAGCATCAATCCAAGACAGGAATTTCGCCATCGCAACGCCATCTCGAATGTGACACGCTTTCATGCCCGCAATTTCAGTTGCGTTCTTAGCAGCCTTTGGCATTAAACATGGGTCAGCTGCTTCAATGATATGAGCACCAGCGTTTTGTAGAACCAGTGTGTACCAAGCATTGCTTGTGCCTGAATCAACTGACACATTCTTACCTTCTAAAGAGTGAAGACGTGCTTCAAGTTCGGATGGGTGAGAAACACGAATACCATTACCAACGTGCGCTTCAAAGCCAGCAGGGATACGAGCCGGGTCTAAGAAGAAATCGACACTTTCATCGGCGTGAATGATGGCATTAGACAAGACAACCGGTAGGCGAGATACGTCCAAGCCACGAATGTTAAGCAACCAACAGATTGAGTCTAGCTCGGTAAGGATAGCGGCGTCCGCACCTTTGGCTTCTAGTAAGCCAGCAATCTCAGCGCGTTTGCTCTCGCTTGATTGACCAACGACGTCTGTTGCCATTAGGCGAACATCAGACACAACAGGGTCAGGGCGATCAGACCAAAGCTCATCAATTGGATTAGAAGAGAGTGTCGTTAGCTCAACTTTCTCTGCTAGTTTTGCTTGTGCGCCTTTCAACCAAGCTGCGGTGTGCATGCGTGGGTCGAATGCAACCTTACTGCCTTGTGGCAATGAATTGATGATCCAATCTAAAGCCGGCTCTTCAATAAGGTGGCGATACTCAAATAACTCTGCTGGTACTTGCTTGCGAACCTGAACGGTGTAGCGACCATCAACAAAAATAGCAGCAGTTTCACGAGTGATAACAGCGGCACCTGCAGAGCCAGTGAAACCTGTTAACCAGTGAAGTCGCTCGTTATGAGCTGGAACGTATTCACCTAGATATTCGTCTTCATGTGGAATGATAACGGCATCTAGGTTGTTTGTTTCAAGCCAAGCTCGAACCGCAGCAACGCGTTCAGCAGTGATATTGTGCATCTGTGTTTATCCTTATTGTTAGGGTCCTTGTTAACACTCACAGTCGATATACATGCGAGGGGACTTATTAGGTCAATAAGCTAGCGCTTTTGTTCGTTTGCTGCAAACGCTGTACACCATTTTTATCTAAGGTGCAGAGTTTTTTCTTTGATGATATCTCGTAACCAAGTTAACGCTGGGTCGTTTTCTCTATCACGGTGCCAAAACAGAGTGTATGCCATCGGCGGGAATTCCATTGGTAAAGGCACAACCACTAAGTCGAGTTGTTTGGCGACAAGATAAGTAAAGTGGCTTGGTGCGGTAAACACAAAGTCGGTGTAGGTACACAAGCTTGCTGCACTATTGAAGTCTGGAACAGAAATAGCGATATCTCGCTGATGACCAAGATCAGCCAGTTTGTAGTCGAGCAGCCAGCGGTCGTTACCATCACACCTTACTTGTACATGACGCTGCGCAAGGTAGGTTTCCAGATCCCATTTACCGCTCAGAGCAGGGTGGTTGCGTCTTAGCACACACATCTGTGCATCGCGGTAGATCTCTTGTTCGCAGATGTCGTCTGGTGGCAGCATGGTTAAACGCGCATCGTTGATGTCGATGTCTTTGCCGGTGAGTCCGATATCTAACTCACCAAGCTGCAGCTTCTTAAAGGTTTGTTCGGTCCACGCGTGGGTGTTGATATTGACCTTAGGTGCTTGTCGAAATATCGCAGGTAAGAAGTGGGGAAGAATCAGCGGGTAAACACTCTCAACGGCAGCAATGTGAAAGCTGTGGTCACTGTTGTTGGGAATGAACGTCTCTGGTTGGGTGAGCACATCAAGTTGGTTGATCAGCGTTTCTAATCTAGGTTTGAGAAAGACTGCCTTTGGCGTTGGTCGCAGACCATGAGCACTTCGCGTAAAAAGGGGGTCATTAAATTGCTCACGAAGTTTGGCCAATGACTTACTCACAGCCGATTGGCTCAAGCATAATCGGTGCGCGGTGCGAGTGACACTTAGCTCTTCCATCAGCACCTGCAAGCAAACCAAAAGATTGAGGTCGAGGCGTGATAGTTTCTCGATATTCATGTGAGTTTCCTATTTGGAATAATGCTAATGAGTATATGCCATTTTTGTTCATATCTTTAGTTGGTTATTATGCACCTAAATTAACTCATTCGGAGAATCTTGTGCCTTCTAACGCGCTTCCAACCCCTAGTAAACTGCAGGTTGCTTTATTGGCAATGCTGGTTCTATTTAGCCCCCTGGCTATAGATATTTATCTTCCAGCTCTGCCACAAATTTCAACAGCGTTTCACGTGGAACACGCATTAGCACAAGATACGATTACTTGGTTTTTATTCGCCATGGGTGTCGGGCAATTATTTGCAGGCCCTTTGGCTGATAAGTTAGGACGTCGAACCGTTGCATTGGGAGGTGTTAGTATCTATGCATTGAGTGCTTGCTTGGCGTGGGCAGCTCAATCGATTGATATGATGCTAATAGCTCGGCTGCTACAAGGCTTAGGAGCTTGCGCGACTTCTGTAGCTGCCTTTGCAACGGTTCGCGATCTATTTGGCCCAGAGAAGAGTGGCCGAATGATCAGCTACCTCAATGGTGCGATCTGTTTCATTCCTGCATTGGCACCAATTCTTGGCGCTTGGCTAACACATCAATTTGGCTGGCGCTCGAACTTCAGTTTTATGGCTGGTTTCGCGGTAGTCGTTGGTAGTATCTTATTCTTCCAAATGAAAGAGTCCAACCCAGCGACAGAGAAGGTCGCGGTGTTCAAACTGGAGCGATATTGGTCAGTACTGAAAACACCATCATTCATCTTCCATGCGACATTGTGCTTGATGGCGATGGCAGTAATCCTTGCTTATGTTACCTCAGCACCGGTTGTGTTGATGGAGAACCTAGGTTTGACGATGAACGAGTTTACTTTTTGGTTTGGTATTAACGCAGCTATTAACATTACAGCTGCATTTACGGCGCCGAAGTTTATGGATCGCTTTGGTACATACAAGGCACTGGTTGTTGGTATCTCGACGCTGGGCTTAGCGGGGGTAATTATGTTGGTGCTTGCTGAGCACGCGACTCCAATCGCGTTCATGCTACCGATCTTCTTATCGTCGGTTGGCTTTGCTTGGATTCTTGGTGCTGCAGCAGGTAAAGCGTTGGAACCATTTGGTGACCGTGCGGGTACGGCTGCTGCGCTACTTGGCTTGTTCCAAATGAGTGGTTCAGGACTTCTTGTGGGTACCATGCAACGTCTTGATTTAACGTCGCAAGTGATGATTGCGCTGCAAATGTTCCTGATTGTTCCTGCGTTATTAGTGCTTGCGAGCAAAGCGGGTAAGTCTTGGCATGGGACGTTTGCTAAGGCATAAGTTACAAGGGTGACAAAATATACAAATGGCGGTTTTCGAAACCTTAAAACATGGTATATTTGTCACTCATTGAAACGTTAGTCTCCCAACGGAAAATACTGTAATGTCATTAACAACCTACGAAATGGCGCGCGTCTTAGAACAAATGGAAGATGCACCTGAAAAGGTCATGTTTGGTAAACTGCTTAAAGAGCTAGGCAACCAAAGTGAAGAGCGTATTCGCAGTGCGGCAAAACAAGTTCCAATCGATACTTTGCGAGATATCATTTACCAATTTCAACGTGTGGTTGAATCTCGTAAAGGTGAACAAGTTCAGCTACTAGCAAAAGAGCTAGCCGAGCAAGGTATCTCTGCTGAAGAGCTACAAGCTTTTCTGAATAAGTAGTTTATCCCAGTTAACAAAGAAACCACTCAATTGAGTGGTTTTTTGCGTTTTGGGGTATATCAATTTAGTGCGAATGAAAGTTCGTTCTAACATCTAAACTGTGCTTTCAAAATTCGATCAAGCGAGAATGGCCCAGCGCCCCATACGACAACGATAAGAATCATTAACCCCCACAACTGATGATCGTAGAAGCCTTGCGCCCATAACACTGGGTAAGACACGACCGCAATGATATTGAACACAAACAGCACCGCTGCCATAGGTCGTGTTAATAGGCCAAGCGCTAAGAATACCGGCAGAATCAATTCAGCTGCGGTACCCATGTAGGCGGCTAACTCCCAAGGTAGCAGTGGCACTTGGTATTCCAACTCAAACAAGTAAAGGGTGCTATCCCAAGTTGCTATCTTAGTGAGCCCAGAGTTAAAGAATACCCACGCCACCCAAAGACGACAAAATAGTAGAAGCACTGGAACAAAAAGTGCCTGTGATTTCTCAATCAAATTGTCGTATTGAGCCATCATGTTCGTGACTGTGTTGTTATCCATGTTATGTCTCCAATTCGCCATTGATTGAAAAACCTGAGATGACGTTTAACGCCATAACAGTATTTAGATGTTGTAGTAGTAAAGGGTCTATCGCTGAGAGTGTTCGACCTGATTGCAATTCAGTGAGGAGTTGGTGGCTCTCTTCACTCAAACTATGGCTCTCAACCTGTGAATTCTCAGCTCGGATTAACACCCCAAATTCAGCTTGGTTGATGTCTAGCCCATCAAGTTGTTGCTGATAGATGGCGTGTTCAAGCGCGATAATCGTGTAACTAGAATGAATCAGTGTTATCGCATCTTTGAGATGAAAGACCAAAGCGTCTTGTTGTTCTTGTGGTACATCGGCCAGACAAGAAAGAGGTCTCTGGTCGACATGTGCTTGTGACATCAACCTTACCAAGCTGTCTTTCTGCCATTCATATAAAGCCACTTCACCGAGATAAGGTGCAGCCTCAATAACGGCAGGAAAGGCTTGGATAGTTTGTTCAAAGTGTTCACCGTAACCACTGACATCACCAGAGGTCGATGGATAATTTAAGACATGTTGACGAGCCATCTGTTGGAAGCAATCTTCACCAACCAATATTTCAGTGAGTGGGTAGGTTGCTGCCAGAACTTCGCTCAAGCTGATCACAAAGTTATTACGGTAAATCTGGATGCGTTGTTCATCGGTAAAATGGTCGCTCACTATGTCGCAATGCTCACCATTGTTTTGATAACGTAGTGCGTTAGCAAACTCCAATTGAACTTTTGCTAGGGAGTGGCTCATGATGCGCGACTCCTTTGGTTGAACTTGTCGTGTTGATACAAGATATCACTGGCTTTGGTTGCTTCAGCCAATAAGACTTGTGGTTCTGGGATATCGAGATCCCACTCAATCAAGGTATGGCGCAAACCATGTAGTGCAATCCAGTCAGTATAGAGTTGCCACACTTCATCACAGACAGGTTTACTGTGGGTGTCTATCCAGATCTCACCTTGTTCAAGCTTTTTTGGGGTAAAACCTGCCAAGTGAATCTCTTCCACTTTGTCTGCAGGAATTCCGCTTAAGTACTCTTTACAGCTGAAGCCATGATTAAAAGATGAGACAAAAATATTATTGAAATCGAGCAGTAGGCGACACTCGGTGCGCTTTTGTACCTCAGCCAAGAACTCCCACTCTGGGATAGTTGAATGCTTGAAGGCTAGGTAGCTCGATGGATTCTCAATCAGCATAGGGCGTTGCAGGCCGTCTTGAACCTCGATGACATTGCGACAGAAGACTTCTAACGCTTCTTCTGTGTAAGGCAGCGGTAGCAAATCATTGAAGTAATGCCCGCCAGTTTGACTCCAGCTGAGATGGTCAGAAACCAAGAAAGGTTCAATATCATCAATCAGGTCTTTTAACCGCACCAGATGGTGTTGATTGATACGCTCAACAGAACCAAGAGACAATCCAACACCGTGGCAACTTATGCTGTGTGCGTTACGAATTTCCCTGAGTTGTTGGCGTTGCGGTGATTGAGCTAAAAAGTAGTTCTCGCTGTGAACCTCTAACCAACTCACCAGAGATGGATTTTGGCTAAAGAAGTCCAAGTGCGGTGTTCTAAGGCCAACCCCTGCATTGGGGTGAAGAGTTTGAGTCACAACGGTTCTCCTAATCGGAAGTGGAGGTGAGCTGAATATCAGCCCACCATACTAAGCAGCTCAATTATGATGATTGAGTGTTACCACCAGTTAATTTGCCACATAGTCCTTTAGGAACGACTACGAATGCATCGGATTGGTTGTCTTCTTTTGCTGTACCTGCGCATGAGCTTGTTTTGGTTGCACAGTCATTTTGGCCAGCTTTTGCCACGCCGTAGCATTTTTCTTTCGCTGCTGCTTCCGCAGGTGCTGATGTAAGAACTGCACCGCCAAACGCTAGTACACTTGTGATTGCAGCTGTAACAGCAAGATTAGAACTTTTCATAGTCATTCCCTCTAGGACTTAATAGTATTTTTACATCGCAGGTTAATGAATTGTTAACTTGCTTACTAAAAAAGATAGGAAGAACTAGGAAATAATTTCATGGCATTATAAAAAATATCAATATTAATGATGATTCATAGTTTAAGTTGCTGATTTTATGATGTTAATTTTTGATTGTTTTTTCTTCTTATTATCCTAAACGCAGCCTAGTGTTTAGGTTATAATCAACTTTTATGTATAAATACCCAGTAGTGAGCATATCCAATGATAGATCCTTCGCTTTTACTCGATGGCCTAAACGACAAACAACGTGAGGCGGTCGCGGCACCTTTAGAAAACCTACTTATTCTAGCAGGTGCTGGTAGTGGTAAAACGCGAGTGTTGGTGCATCGTATTGCTTGGCTACAAAGCGTAGAGCAAGCATCACCGTTCTCTATTATGTCAGTTACCTTCACCAACAAAGCGGCAGCAGAGATGCGTGGCCGTATTGAAGAGTTGATGATGGGTAGCTCGTCAGGCATGTGGAACGGTACCTTCCACGGCATCTGTCACCGTATCCTTCGTGCTCACTACCTAGATGCAAAACTGCCAGAAGATTTCCAGATCATCGATTCAGATGATCAGATTCGTTTGCTGCGTCGCTTAATTAAGGCGCAAAACCTCGATGAAAAACAGTGGCCTGCCAAGCAAGCTTCTTGGTGGATCAACGGCAAGAAAGATGAAGGCTTACGCCCAAGTCATATTGATGCCTACCATGATCCAGTAACTCAAACATGGTTAAAGATTTACTCTGCTTACCAAGAGGCATGTGACCGTGCTGGCTTGGTCGATTTTGCGGAGATCTTGCTAAGAGCACACGAACTGCTGCGTGACAAGAAACATATCCGAGAGCACTACCAAGCTCGCTTTAAGCACATTCTGGTCGATGAATTTCAAGATACCAACAACATTCAATACGCTTGGCTACGTATGATGGCAGGCCCAGATTGTCGCGTGATGATCGTAGGCGATGATGACCAATCTATCTATGGTTGGCGTGGTGCTAAGATCGAAAATATTCAGAAGTTCTTGGATGAATTCCCGGGCGCTTCAACGGTTCGACTCGAACAAAACTACCGTTCAACCAAAACCATTCTGCAGGCGTCGAACGAGCTTATCTCGAACAACACCGAGCGTATGGGTAAAGAGTTGTGGACGGACGGCAACGATGGCGAGCCAATCTCAGTTTACTCGGCTTACAACGAGCTCGATGAAGCACGCTTCACGGTTAGCAAGATCAAAGAGTGGCAGGAGAAAGGCGGTGCGCTCGAAGATACAGCAATGCTTTATCGTAATAACGCCCAATCTCGTGTTCTAGAAGAAGCGTTAATTCAAGGTGGTTTGCCTTACCGAATCTACGGCGGCATGCGATTCTTCGAGCGTCAGGAAATCCGAGATGCCTTGAGCTATATGCGCTTAATGGGTAACCGTAACGATGATGCTGCTTTTGAACGTGTAGTAAACACACCAACGCGTGGCTTGGGTGATAAAACCCTAGAGACGATTCGTTTCGCAGCACGTGACCGTGGTGCAACGATGTGGCAAGCAAGTCTTGCTTTGATAGAAGAGCAAGTTCTACCCGGTCGTGCTGCGGGTGCATTGAGTCGCTTTATCGAGCTGATTAATGCGCTTGAAGATGACACGTTGGAACTTAGCCTACACGAACAAACCGACCACGTGATTAAATCGTCGGGTCTGTTTGCGATGTACGAGCAAGAGAAGGGTGAGAAGTCGAAGGCTCGTATTGAGAACTTGGAAGAATTGGTAACGGCAACGCGTCAGTTTGAAAAGCCAGAAGAAGCGGATGAGATGAGCATGCTTACTGCTTTCTTGACTCATGCAGCGTTAGAGGCGGGTGAAGGTCAGGCTGATGAGTTTGATGACGCGGTTCAATTAATGACTTTGCACAGTGCCAAAGGCCTAGAGTTCCCAATGGTATTTATGGTGGGTGTCGAAGAAGGCATGTTCCCAAGCCAGATGTCAGCAGAAGAAGCAGGGCGCTTGGAAGAAGAACGTCGTTTGTGCTATGTAGGCATGACTCGTGCGATGGAGAAGCTGTACATCACTTACGCAGAGATGCGTCGTTTGTACGGACAAGACAAATACCACAAACCGTCACGCTTTATTCGTGAGTTACCAGAAACCTGTTTGGATGAAGTACGTATGAAGGCGCAAGTGAGCCGTCCTGCAAGCAGCGGTCGCTTTAGCCAAACTGCCGTCAAAGAGAACTTCAATGAAACAGGCTTTAGCTTGGGCTCGCGCGTTAAGCACCCTAAGTTTGGTGAAGGTACTATCATCAACTTTGAAGGAAGTGGCCCACAGAGTCGAGTTCAAGTGGCGTTTAACGGTGAAGGGATTAAGTGGTTAGTAACTGCTTACGCGCGTTTAGAGCAGCTGTAATCTGCTACTTCAGCATTTAAAAACCGTTCAGTATTTAAAAGTAAACCGTGTTAAAAACAAAAAGAGCAGCCAATGGCTGCTCTTTTTTATTGTATACCGCCTTAAGCGATCACAATACATGACTGACTAGAGGGGATCTTACAGTGCTGCAAGTGCCGCTTCGTAGTTTGGTTCTTCAGTGATCTCTGCAACCAACTCGCTGTGTGTTACCACACCTTTTTCATCAACAACGACAACTGCACGTGTTGTTAGGCTTGCTAGCGGGCCTTCAGCAATTGCTACGCCGTAGTCTGATGCGAATGCAGGAGAACGGAAAGTCGAAGCGTGCTGAACGCCTTCAATGCCTTCAAGTTCGCAGAAGCGACCCGCAGCAAATGGAAGGTCAGCAGAAATACAAACAACAACCGTGTTCTCAAGTTCTGCCGCTTTTGCGTTGAACGTACGTACGCTCGTTGCACAAGTTGCTGTGTCGATGCTTGGGAAGATGTTTAGAACCACTTTCTTGCCTGCAAGAGAAGCAAGAGTCAGTTCAGAAAGATCGCCTGCAGTCAGTGCAAAGCTTGGTGCTTGTTCGCCAGTTTGTGGGAATGTGCCAGTTAGCGGTACAGCAGCGCCTTTGAAGGTAACGTGTGACATGAATTTGTCCTTAGTTTAATTATGGTTATGAAACTAGTTGAGCCTAGTAAGACTTACGTTACTCGGAAGTGGTTAAGAAGTGAATGCTTTAAATGTCAGAATTGTAATCAAAGGTCTTTGATTTATTTGTTTGAGAGAGGAATAAATGAAACGACAGATAAAGAAAAACCCCGAGAGCTTGCGCTCATCGGGGTCTATAGTCTTACTCGCAGCAATCCGGCTACTAAGTGTGCTCCATGCATCAAATCCATGATAGTGTGCTGTTATCCTTCAGCGTATTCCTTTCGTCGCCTTCCTAGCGGTGTCCTTGATCTTATCCTGATCTGCCAACAATCCTCGTTAGCGCGCGTCACTTGTTCCTTGAGCGGTGTCCTTTACATCATCCTGATGTTCAGTCCTTTCCTCGTCCAGAGGTGTCCATTGTCTTTCCTTAGTAGCAACCATCCTAGTTACTATTGCGTCCATTCAATGTCCATTTCGCTATCCATGCCGATTATTCATCCTGAGTAATCGAATCTTCATCCTGAAGATAACCAAATCCTTGGCGTTTCCTGTTCCGTGTCAGCATCCTTCCGACACCATTCATATTACCGATTCCTTATTTATCAGCAATGGTGCATAAGCGAATTTCTATATAATTATTTGAATGATAAATATACGTATCTTTTAATTTCAATTGGTTACGACATTGGTGTGACTAATTTCGTCATCAAATATCGATATTTACTCACTGCCTTGTGAGAGATCTCGCACAAGGCAGCGAGTAAAAAGGGAGGATTATTCCCTACTGACCAATGGCTGCACCTTCACGACGAGGGTCTGCAGCACCTTCTAGACCATCTTTTGTGATGCGAATAGCGTGTAAACCCGAGTTAAGATCGCGAACGTTGACCTCAAATCCCATCTTTTCTAGCTCAGGTTTGAAGTTTTCCGCCGATGTTCCTTTTTCCAAATCTAAGGTTCTGAAACGGTTTAGGAAGTGTGGTTGGTTGATCGCTTGCTGGATGTCCATGTCCCATTGAGTGTGGGCAATAATGGCTTGTGCCACATAACCTATGATGCGGCTGCCGCCCGGAGAACCGATCGCCATGTAAGGTTTGTCGTCTTGCATGATGATGGTCGGTGCCATTGAAGAACGTGGGCGTTTACCCGGTTCAAGTCGGTTGGCGATAGGCTTGCCATCGTTGTGGGTCTTGAATGAGAAATCCGTCAGTTCATTGTTGAGTAGGAAACCTCTAACCATCAAACGTGAACCAAAGGCATTCTCGATGGTGGTGGTCATCGATACGACATTGCCATCACTATCGACAATGTTGAAGTGGCTGGTGGATGGCAACTCAATAGAAACATCTTGGCTTTGCAGCATGGCATGATCCCACGGTGGTGTGCCTGAAGGTGCGCTGTCTAATGCCTTACCTGCGGTAATTAACTGAGCACGTTCTTGCAAATAGTCAGTATTCACTAATCCTTGAGTTGGCATTGGCACATAATCTTGGTCTGCCATGTACATACCACGGTCTGCAAAGGCTAAGCGAGAAGCGTCTGCTAACACTTGCCAAGATTTTGCGTCGTTTGGCCCCCATGATTTCAGATCAAACTGCTCGGTCATCGCTAAGATCTGCCCAACGGTTAATGCGCCTGAACTAGGTGGTCCCATTCCACAGATATCGTAGCTCTCATAAGCGGAACAAACCGGTTCACGTTGCTTAATTGAATACGCATCGAAGTCTTTCTGCGCCAATACGCCCGAGTTACCTTTGGCGGTTTGTACCGTGTTGATGATGTCGGCAGAAATCTCGCCTTGATAGAAAGCTTTAGCACCATTCTTCGAGATAGCGTTTAGCGTTGCCGCGTATTCAGGGTTCTTAAGTAGCGTACCTGCGGTTTTCGGGCTGCCATCGGCATTAAAGAAGTAGGCCTTGGTGGTGGCAAAGCGGCTTAGACGTTCTTGGTCGTTTTCGATCAAGGTCGCTAAACGTGGGCTGATGGTAAAACCTTTTTCAGCCAGTTGAGCAATAGGCTTGATCAGTGATGCCCACTCTAACTTGCCGTATTTTTGGTGAGTGTCCCACAGCAGTTGGACTGTGCCCGGTGTCGCCACTGAGCGACCACCAACCACAGCATCGTAAAACTTAAGTGGTTGGCCGTTTTCGTCTTGGAATAGACGTGGTGTTGCATCAAGTGGTGCGGTTTCACGACCATCGTAGGTTTTGAGTTGCTTGTCCTTGCCATCAAAATAAACAAGGAACGCGCCACCACCAATACCTGACGATTGCGGCTCCACTAAGCCAAGCATCAGCTGCACAGCAACCATGGCGTCAATCGCATTACCACCTCGAGCAAGTACATCGGCACCCGCTTGGGTCGCCAGTGGGTTGGCCGCAGTGACCATCCAATCGTTGGCTTTAACGAGTTGTTTGGTTTCTAAACCACTACTTTGTTCTGGATCGACGGAATCGGCAGCTTGATTTGCCCAACTGACGTGAGAGGCAAAAAGTAGGGTAGAAGTGGCGAGGGTTGTTAGTTTTGTTTTCCACTGCATGATCTTCTCCTTTTAATATGCAGAGCTAGATTGGCAGTGGAAAGATAAGATAGCCAGTGCGTTGTTAGCGAATTGTAATCTTGATTAGAATTTAAGCGATTAAACCAGACAGCGACTGCCACAGGATAGTCAGACCAATAAGACTGAATAGCACGCCACACAGACCATCAATGTAGACTGTTGCTTCGCTGAGCTTCTTCTGTAGGGTTTTAGTCGAAAGCATCCACGCTAACAGCGAGAACCAGAATAGCGAAAGGCCGAATAGGATCAGAAGAGCACAGCCTTTACCCGACAGTGACATGTCAGCAGGAACTAAGCTCGACATCAAACTGATGAAGAATACTAACGCCTTTGGATTAAGGATATTGGTCGCAAATCCTTTCGAAAATGCCTGACGCTTATTGGTGAGGATCAGATCCTTTGAATCGACAAGATTGGTCTCATCTTCATGATGAGTAATGACCTTCCAAGTGGCCTTTAGAGCACCAATACCGAGATACAGCAAGTAGCTACCGCCAGCTAATTGTATGGTGGCGAAAAGAGTTGGATGCTGATGAACCAGATAACTGATACCCGTTAAACTCAGAAGCGAATGCAGCAAGATCCCGGAAGATAACCCCAGAGCAATGTATAAGCCGGTTTGTCGTCCGTGACGTGTTGCATTTTGCACTACTAAAGCAAGGTCAGGGCCAGGGCTCATCAAGGCGATAAAGTGGATCGAGGCGAGGGTGACTAATATGGTGACTTCATTCATATCTGTTCCAATAACTAAGTTGTTCTGTTTGATGTTGTTGAGCGCAGCTTATCGTGATTTCGAATTTCTCAATTGTAAATTATCGACACTTAGTTAATTTTTGACGGAGAAACGCCAAATACGCTCTTAAATGCCTTTGAGAAATGAGCTTGATCGTAAAACCCAACTTGATGAGCGACCTCGGTTCCGCCAACGCCTGACTTAATCAGTCGCATGCCTTGTTCCATACGTAAACGGCTTAGCCAAGCATAAGGGGTAATGCCCATTTTGTTCTTAAAGTGGCGTTGAAACTGTGTGGTGGTGAGATCGCACAGTTCAGACAGCTGCTCTAGGCGTACTGGTTGGTCGAGGTTTGCCATCAAATAGTCTTTGAGCGTGTTAACCGACTGAGTACCAAGTTGCACCTGAGTTTTCGATCCAAATTGCGCGTAACGATCAACTATTGTCGAGAATCCTTCAAACGGTAGGCAATCTTGAGCGAGTTGGCTGATGTTTGGATTGATAAGTAGCCTATGCAGGTTACACAATTGTAAAAAAGTCGCTTGATCGGAGAGGATCAGCTCGGAAAAGCTTAAAGCGTGACCATTTTTACCGTGATCGGCAAGATCGCCCAGCCATTGTGGGGAGACAGAAAAGACACTGACTTGATAGCCAGATTCTAGCTTTGAGTGACCATCATGCAACTCATCAGGTGGCATCATCACTACTTGTCCTGCGCCAGCGTGGTAGTTTGTCCCTTTATAGACAAACTTTTGCTGACCCTGAGTGATTAGGCCAATGTGGAAGTCCAAATGATAGTGGCGCTGAAAGGCAAACTCTTGGTATTGAGCTTGGATCAGGCTGATATCTTGGCTAGTTGTCGAGTAGTAGTGGACTTTATCCATGGCATAAAAAAGCTTGGTTAAATTATCATCAATTCAACCAAGCTTATCTCTGTATTTATAGATTGTCTTGTAAAAAACGATCAGTGCTACTGTTTCGCGCGCTTGTTCTTTTTGCTGTGGCGTAGACCATCAAAGCTAAAGATAACCAGAGCGCCCCAGATGAAAGCGAAGGTGATCGCTTTGTCACTGGTAAAGGCTTCACCATAGATAAGAACCGCCAACAAGAACATCAGGCTAGGACCAATGTACTGGAAGAAGCCGAGTGTCGATAGCTTCAAGCGGGTTGCTGCGCCAGTAAAACAAAGCAGCGGAACCGTGGTGATAACACCCGCTGCAACCAGTAAGAGGTTGAGCTGCATCGGGTTCATCGCGAAATCTGAGGTTGGGCTGTCTGCGATAAACAACAAGTACGTTGCGGCGATCGGCAGCATCACTAATGTTTCAATGAATAAGCCAGTCTGCGCTTCTAAACTAACCTTCTTACGCAGTAGGCCATAGAAACCGAAACTGAAGGCTAGGGCAATGGCAACTATTGGCACTGAGCCAAACGCGATCAATTGAATGATAACGCCAATTGCAGCAAGGGCGACCGCAAACCATTGAAGCTTGCGTAAGCGTTCGCCAAGGAAGAACATCCCGAGCAACACGTTAATCAGCGGGTTGATGTAATAGCCTAAGCTGGCATCGAGCATGTGATTGGAGTTTATCGCCCAGATAAAGATCAGCCAGTTAGCACCCACCAAGATAGAGGTCGCCACCAAATAGAGCATTTTTGGCTTTGAGGTGAGGGTGTCGCGCACTTTGCGCCAACTGCGGCTAACGTGTAGTAAAAAAGCGAGTAGGAAAAAAGACCAAACTACACGGTGGCTAAGGATCTCTAGCGGGGAGACGTCACTTAAAGATTTGAAATATATAGGGGCGATCCCCCACATCGTGTAAGCGCCGACGGCAAGCAAGATTCCTTGGCGAGTACGTTGTTGTTCTTCAGGGGTCATACAACTTTCTCTAGCATTGAGTGCTTATTAATAAGATTTATAAAGAGAGTTGGTCAGTATAGGAGCGTTAACCCTTTTCACCTAACAATTTGCGGTTTAATTCGCCAGCGTTCCCCTCTACAATGTGCGCCTTGCTTGCCAATGCTGCACGCTGACTTTATACCTTGATTAGGAACCACAATGACCGCCACTCTGATTGCTGAGCAAACACCAACTCCCGCGAATGATGCGCAAGATATCTTACAAGATGTCTTTGGTTATCAAAGCTTTCGTGATGGTCAGCAAGAGGTCATAGACCTAGCCGTTGAAGGCAAAGACAGCTTGGTGATTATGCCAACCGGTGGTGGTAAATCTCTGTGTTACCAAATCCCGGCTTTGGTTCGTGAAGGGCTGACTCTGGTTATCTCACCGCTGATTTCGTTGATGAAAGACCAGGTTGATCAGTTGAAAGCCAACGGTGTCGCGGCAGAGTGCATTAACTCGTCGATGCCGCGAGAGAACCTGATCTCGGTCTTTAATCGTATGAACTCAGGTCAGTTGAAAATGGTGTATGTCTCGCCAGAGCGTGTGTTGATGCGCGACTTTATCGAGCGTCTGCAAGGTTTACCGCTTTCGATGATTGCGGTAGACGAGGCGCACTGTATCTCTCAATGGGGACATGACTTCCGCCCGGAATACGCATCATTAGGTCAACTTAAGCAACATTTCCCGCATGTGCCTTATATGGCGCTGACGGCAACCGCTGATGATGCAACACGTAAAGACATTATTTCGCGTCTGCAGCTGGTGGATCCACATACCTACTTGGGCAGCTTCGACCGTCCTAACATTCGCTACAACCTCGTCGAGAAGCATAAGCCCGTGTCACAGGTGGTTCGCTACTTAGAAACACAGAAAGGCAATTGCGGCATTATCTATTGTGGTAGCCGTAAGAAAGTGGAGATGGTGACTGAGAAGCTGTGCAACAACGGTATTCGCGCCGCGGGTTACCACGCTGGTATGGACACCGATGAGCGTGCTTACGTTCAAGAAGCCTTCCAACGTGATGATATTCAGATCGTTGTCGCGACTGTAGCTTTCGGTATGGGTATCAACAAACCCAATGTGCGCTTTGTGGTGCACTTTGATATCCCGCGCAACATCGAATCTTACTATCAAGAGACAGGCCGTGCGGGTCGTGATGGTTTGCCAGCAGAAGCTATGATGTTGTTTGACCCTGCTGATATGGGTTGGCTGCGTCGTATGCTGGATGAGAAAGAAGAAGGCCCGCAAAAACAAGTTGAGATGCACAAGCTGAACGCGATGAGTGCCTTTGCCGAAGCGCAAACCTGTCGTCGTCAGGTGCTGCTCAACTACTTTGGTGAGTATCGTGAGAAGCAATGTGGTAACTGCGATATCTGCCTAGATCCACCCAAGCACTTTGATGCGACTCAAGAGGCGCAGAAGGCGTTGTCTTGTGTGTACCGTGTGAATCAGTCGTTTGGTATGGGTTATGTGGTGGAAGTGATGCGTGGCATGCAGAACATTCGTGTGCGCGATAATGGTCACGACAAGCTTTCTACTTACGGTATTGGCCGCGACCACAGTCATGATTACTGGATCAGTATCTTCCGTCAGCTGATTCACAAAGGTTTGCTGTTCCAGAACATCACCCGTAACTCGACTTTACAGTTAACAGAAGAAGCACGTCCGCTACTGCGTGGTGAGATGTCTTTGGAATTGGCTGTGCCTCGTTTGGATACGGCGGTGCGTAATGCTAAGTCCGATAAACTCAGCAGCAAGAACTACGATAAGAAGCTGTTTGCCAAACTGCGTAAGCTACGTAAGTCGATTGCTGATGAAGATAGTTTGCCACCTTATGTGGTATTCAGTGATGCGACCTTGATTGATATGGCTGAAGTACTGCCTACCTCATACGGTGAGATGCTGGCGGTTAACGGTGTTGGTCAGCGTAAACTCGATAAGTACGCCGATCCATTCTTAGATTTGATTCAAGAACACATCACGACACACGGCTAATTTTCAGGATCGTTTTCAGATAAGTCATAGTTTATAAAAACGATTGGATCATAGAACAAGAATAAGGTTGATAGGGACATGACGACACCAACAGAATTTGGCTTAAGAGAGTATTTGGCTGAGGAAGGACGTTTATTGATTACGTCTCCAAGTTTTGATTTTGATTCTTACGAAGTGTTAGGTGAAAAGCTGGTGGCATTGTTGTCCGCTTCTGTGGTTGAAAAGCAGTGGGACGCTGACATGCACTCTTGGTTGATCGATTTTGAAGATTGTAAGATGTTTTTAAAGTCTGAACATTACAGCGAATCAATCTGGTTTGAGTCGTTGAACGCGGAAGAGAGTCGAGAAGAGTTTGATTATCTCGCAGCACTTTTTAAGCGCGGTTTTTAACTTTTAGCACCGCTTCTAAACGTAGCTTTTAAACCTGGCTTTTAAACATAGTTTCTGACGCCATTCACCAATAAAAGTGAGAATAAACGATTGCGTCTGTTCTCACCGTTGCAGCTAATATTGATTAATGTATAATCGCCCGCCGCTCAATAGAGCAAATTATAGAAACATTTTTAATTCACATTATTGGTAAGAGCTTTCTTGGTTTATTCGAAGAAATGACTCGATTTGGGTTCCCTCACCCCCAAACCAAACTAAAAAGGTACAGCATGAGTAACTTTACCCCTGCGCAACAGCGCAAAGCCCTAGAACTATTAGTTTTGTTCCATTTAATCATTATTGCATCAAGCAATTATTTGGTTCAGCTTCCTTTTACCGTCTTCGGCATGCACACCACTTGGGGTGCTTTCACTTTCCCATTTATCTTCTTAGCGACCGATCTGACCGTACGCATCTTTGGCGCGCAGCTTGCTCGTAAAATCATTTTCTTAGTGATGTTGCCGGCACTGGCCGTTTCTTATTTATTGTCTGTGGTGTTCTTTGAAGGTTCATTCCAAGGCTTTAGCCAGCTAGGTGAGTTCAACTTGTTTGTTGCACGTATCGCTGCGGCAAGTTTCATGGCTTATCTGCTTGGTCAGATCTTAGATGTGCATGTTTTCAACCGTCTGCGTCAGCTTAAACAGTGGTGGGTTGCCCCTACGTGTTCAACGTTATTCGGTAATGCCATTGATACCATCGCTTTCTTTGCGATTGCTTTCTACCAAAGCCCAGATCCATTTATGGCTGAACACTGGACTGAGATTGCTTTAGTTGACTACGGCTTCAAACTTATCATCAGCTTAGGTCTGTTTGTGCCAATGTACGGCGTGCTTCTGAACTACATCGTTAAGAAGCTGACTGCGGTAAACCTAGGCTTTAAAGCGACAGGCGTTAACGTTTAAGTTTAGAATTTGTAACGCAAAGCATTGATTTTTCGATAATAAAAAGCCCAAGTTAGTCGACTAACTTGGGCTTTTTTAAGGTTCATCGCGGATTAG
>NZ_JBFRQW010000084.1:0-16710 GCF_041472735.1 Vibrio sp. 10N.261.46.E11 | reverse complement strand
ATTGTTCAGTATTCATTGGTCGCTAAGGTTTTATACCAATCACAGTAAGTAAGTGATCAAACATAGCGTAGGAAAAAAGCTTGAGAACAAGGCAGAATTTTTCGATAAGTAGTTATTCTACAATCAAAAATTCTAACGAAGTTATCGAGGTTTTTAACAAGCTAGGGTGATCAGTTATTTACTAAGATTGGTATAATGTGTATTTTGCTCTTCACACCATTCTTCTATTATTGTATCTCTATAATTCCCATAAGCATTATTCGTTAACGGACTAAAGAGGGCTATATGTCGAAAAATCGAGTTTTAGTGCTATTCGCACACCCTTCTCAACATCGTTCAGAAGCCAACAAACCCTTATTTGAACAAGCCAAGCGTGTTGATGGCGTCACTTGTGTTGATCTTTATGCAGAGTATCCGACATTCAAAATCAACATCGATCGTGAGCAAAAACGCCTGTTGGACCATGACATCATTATTTTTCAGTTCCCCTTATATTGGTACTCCACACCGGCAATTCTCAAAGAGTGGCAAGATCTCGTTCTAGAGTATGGCTTCGCCTATGGAACCGATGGCAACGAGCTACAAGGTAAGAGCTTACTGTGTTGCATCACTGCTGGCGGTAAAAAGGATGCTTACCAAAGCGATGGCTACAACCATTTCACAATTCGAGAGCTACTTCACCCAATTGAACAAACCGCATCCTTATGTGGAATGAACTACATTGCACCTTTTGCGCTTTTTGGTTCTCGTACCGCACTGGAGGAGAATCGTATTCAGCAACATGTTGACAGCTACAGAACACTATTACATGCCTTGGTTCATGGTGATATAAATATGAGAAGGGCTGGAAAGGCAGAAAAATTGAATCACATTGTGGAAGAATTAATGGCTGAGGTTAAATAATGACCGGATACTTTCTACAAGCATTTATCTATTTAGTTGCAGCCGTGATTGCGGTACCTATCGCAAAAAGACTCGGGCTTGGCTCAGTACTCGGTTACTTAATCGCTGGCGTTGTGATTGGTCCCATCATTGGATTAGTTGGTGAAGAAACAACAACCATCCAGCACTTTGCCGAGTTCGGTGTAGTGATGATGCTGTTCTTAGTCGGGCTTGAGCTTGAACCTAAGATGCTATGGGCGATGAGAAACCGATTGATGGGGCTTGGTGGCCTTCAAGTTGGTGGTACGTCCGCTATCGTAATGGGAATTGCACAGTTCTTTGGTCAACCTTGGACGATTGCTTTGACTATCGGTTTGATCTTTGCGCTTTCATCGACAGCCATTGTTCTACAAACGTTCAATGAGAAAGGCCTGTCTAAAACGGAAGGCGGTAAAAACGCTTTCTCGGTGCTTTTGTTCCAAGATATTGCCGTTATTCCAATGCTGGCGTTCATCCCTTTGTTGGCTCTTCCTGAATTGGTTACTTTGTCAGAAAGTGCCGCCCAAACCGCTGCACACCATGATGAACTCAGTTTAGTTGCAGGTTTGCCAAGTTGGGCATACGGCCTTGTTATTACGGCTTCAATTGCGATTGTGGTAGTCGGTGGACATTATCTAAGTCGGCCACTTTTTCGTTTTGTTGCGAGCTCTGGCTTACGCGAGATCTTCACTGCAACTGCACTGATGTTGGTGATTGGTATTGCCGCGCTAATGAGCCTTGTTGGTTTGTCGCCTGCCCTAGGTACTTTCTTAGCAGGTGTGGTACTTGCCAACAGTGAGTTCAGACACGAACTGGAATCTAACATCGATCCGTTTAAAGGGTTATTGCTTGGATTGTTCTTTATCACGGTAGGCGCAGGTATCAACTTTAACGTTTTGTTCAACGATTTTGCCCTCATCATTGGCTTGACTCTTGGCGTGATGGCGCTGAAAGCCATAGTCTTGTTTATACTGGCGCTGATCTTCAGAATCAAAAACAGCGACCGCTGGCTATTTACACTGAGCTTGGCTCAAGCGGGGGAATTTGGTTTTGTACTACTCAGCTTCTCAGCACAGAACCATGTATTACCTGCGGATATTGTTCAAACGCTATCACTGGTTGTTGCCCTCTCTATGTTCTTAACTCCAGGTCTATTCATTCTGTTTGATAAAGTCATTCTGCCCCGTTACGAGCAAAAATCGAACGTTCGAGAAGAAGACAAAATAGAAGAGAAAGGTACTGTCATCATTGCAGGTATCGGCCGATTTGGTCAGATCGTAAACCGCTTGTTGGTATCAAACGATGTCAATACGGTGGTACTGGATCATCAAGCAAACCAAGTGGACTTATTACGCTCCATCAATATCAAATCTTACTTTGGTGATGCTACTCGTCACGACTTATTGCATACCGCAGGCATTGAAGAATCTGCTATGTTGGTGATTGCTATCGACAACCAAGACTCAAGTGTTGAACTAGTAAAATACGTGAAACATACCTATCCAAAAGTTAAGATCCTAGCACGTGCGTTCGACCGTGGTCATAGCTACCGCTTAAAGGAAGCCGGTGCCGATTTTGTGGAATTAGAAACATACCACTCAGCCCTCGAAATGGGATCTGAAGCCTTACGTGCCTTAGGTCATCACCCTTTCTTTGTTGAACAACAAAAGTCGACTTATCAACGTGTTGAAAGTCGTAAATCTGAAAACCTATATCGTGCTTGGTCAGAAGCTCAAGACAACCCTCGTTATGACAACAACTTTAGGCAGATCTTTATTGATCTAGAAGAAGCGATGAAAGAAGACATGAAAAAAGACCGTTCAGACAAACATTCTCGCTCCGAACGAGGTTGGACACCACCGCCAAAAGGTTATGCCGACGGCTTTGAGGAAGAAGAGAGCCCTAAGTAATAACTCACATTATTATTGATATACAACGAAATTGTAAAAATAAAGAGGTTTGAGTGTGCGTGAAAAAATAATGTTAATCATGTCATTGTTGCTGGCAGTATTTCTTGTAGGTTGTAACGAATCAAAAGATTCAAAGGAAACAAAGAAGCCAGTCACTTACCAAGAGATGAAGACTTACATTCTCAATGAGGAACTGACAGAAGAACAATCTGATCTGATTAAATCGACGATTGCCATACAATTTAATGATAAAAAACCTCAATACTTAAACAAACAAGGTCTTGAGTCTTACATTTTGGCAATTGAAAAAAGTGAGGAATGCAAATCGACTTTAGAGCTGTTATTTTCTGCGCTAAAGAAAGTCCCTACCCCAGCAGCCGCCGTGGTTCCATTTTTCAAAGCCTATAAAAATGGTTTAAGCGATTTATCTAAGGGAATCGTTGAAGGCGGGTGCATGAATAATAATGTCCGTTACATGAAAAGTGAAGTTTACCACCTATTAAATAAATAACTTACTGTTTAACTCTAACGACGTTATCAACCATTTTTACAACCTGGCAATACATGTCATTTATTACAACTGGTTGAGTTTACATAAAAAATGCCCCAAATTTCTTTGGGGCATTTCATTTTGGAATTAACTAAGGGTTTCGCTTATTCCCAATCAAGGATCACTTTACCTGACATACCAGAGCGCATCATGTCGAAGCCTTTCTGGAAGTCGTCCACTTTGTAGTGGTGAGTAATGATTGGTGTTAAATCTAGGCCAGATTGAATCAATGAGGCCATCTTGTACCAAGTTTCAAACATCTCACGGCCGTAGATACCTTTGATAACCAAGCCTTTAAAGATTACTTGGTTCCAGTCTACTGCCATGTCTGATGGTGGAATACCTAGCAGAGAGATCTTACCGCCGTGGTTCATGTTAGTCAGCATGCTGTTGAACGCAGATGGGTTACCAGACATTTCTAGGCCTACATCGAAGCCCTCAGTCATGCCGAGATCAGCCATTACGTCTTCAAGCTTCTCTTCCATTACGTTTACTGCGCGAGTTACACCCATTTGACGAGCAAGGTCTAGGCGGTATTCGTTTACGTCAGTGATTACAACGTGACGAGCACCAACGTGCTTAGCAACAGCAGCAGCCATGATACCAATTGGGCCAGCACCAGTGATTAGCACGTCTTCGCCTACTAGGTCGAAAGAAAGCGCTGTGTGCACTGCGTTACCAAACGGGTCAAAGATTGATGCTAGATCATCTGAAATCTCTGCAGGGATCTTAAACGCGTTGAACGCAGGGATCACAAGGTATTCAGAGAATGCACCAGTGCGGTTAACACCAACACCTGTTGTGTTACGACAAAGGTGAGTACGGCCGCCACGACAGTTACGACAGTGACCACATGTGATGTGACCTTCGCCAGATACACGGTCGCCGATTTCAAAACCACGAACTTCTTGGCCGATGCCAACCACTTCACCCACGTATTCGTGACCTACTACCATAGGTACTGGGATTGTGTTTTGTGACCACTCATCCCAGTTGTAGATATGTACGTCTGTACCACAAATTGCAGTTTTCTTAATACGGATTAGAAGATCATTATGACCCATTTCAGGTTTTTCAACCTCGGTCATCCAAATGCCTTCTTCAGGCTTAAGCTTAGAAAGTGCTTTAATTTTCATAATGTTATCCAGTTCATCTCGCCTAACTGTAAGGCGAGAATCAAAAATCTATATGTTCTATTGGGTGTTGTTCTATCTAATCAAAGGATGCAAAAGGCACCCCTTCAAAATTAGATGATAGCCATGTCTTTACCAACTTGGATGAACGCATCGATTGCGCGATCCAGTTGCTCACGTGAGTGTGCAGCTGACATTTGCGTACGGATACGAGCTTGGCCTTTAGGCACAACCGGGAAAGAGAAACCTACAACATAGATGCCTTTCTCTAGTGCACGCTCTGCGAATTCAGCCGCTACTTTTGCATCACCCAGCATGATTGGGATGATTGCGTGATCAGCACCGCCCATAGTGAAGCCCGCTTCTTCCATGCGAGTACGGAAGTGAGCAGAGTTTTCCCATAGTTGAGTACGTAGGTCGCCAGATTCCGCTAGAAGATCTAGAACGCGAATAGACGCAGATACGATTGCTGGTGCAACAGAGTTAGAGAATAGGTATGGACGAGAACGCTGACGTAACCAGTCGATCACTTCTTTCTTACCAGAAGTGTAACCGCCTGAAGCACCACCCATTGCTTTACCAAGCGTACCTGTGATGATGTCGATACGGTCAACAACGTTGTGGAACTCGTGAGTACCTGCGCCGTTTTCGCCCATGAAGCCAACTGCGTGAGAGTCATCAACCATCACTAGTGCGCCGTACTTGTCAGCAAGGTCACAGATAGCAGGAAGGTTAGCGACTACGCCGTCCATTGAGAACACGCCGTCAGTTACGATAAGCGTGTGACGAGCGCCAGCTTCTTTAGCTGCGATAAGTTGCTGCTCTAGCTCTTCCATGTTGTTGTTCGAGTAACGGAAGCGCATTGCTTTACATAGACGAACACCATCAATGATAGATGCGTGGTTTAGAGCATCAGAAATGATTGCGTCTTCTTTGCCTAGAATCGTTTCGAATAGGCCAGCGTTTGCATCAAAGCAAGATGTGTAAAGGATAGTGTCTTCTTTACCAAGGAACGTAGATAGCTTTTGCTCTAGTTCTTTGTGAGAGTCTTGAGTACCACAGATGAAGCGTACTGAAGCCATACCAAAGCCGTGCTGATCCATACCATCTTTAGCTGCTTCGATAAGAGCTGGGTGGTTAGCAAGACCTAAGTAGTTGTTTGCGCAGAAGTTTAGTACTTCTTCACCAGTTGAGATAGAAACCGCTGCTTTTTGAGCAGAAGTGATAATGCGCTCAGACTTGTAAAGACCTTCTTCTTTAACTTCTTCGATTTGAGTTTGAATCTGTTGGTAAAATGCAGAAGACATTGTCTATTCCTTCCTAATTATTATTCAGCAGCATCGCGCGCCGCATTATGTAGGGGATGTAAACGATTTCAATTCGATCATTTACACTGTAAAACTAATGCCTATATTCTAGTTGAACACTCCCTTCTCGATTATCCCTCCAGTTGGAAAAGCATTAATGAATCTAAGGCACAAATAAAATACATTAAGTATGAATACAGTCACAATTCAGTGTTCATCTGATTTGGGAAGAGCTTAGAAACACTACAAGTTTGAGTGATTTCGAATTAAAAAGCTTTCGCCAATGAGTACAAGGATAACAACAAGGTTTGTTTCATTAGCTCTGGACTATTGACTCTCTATCGACGCAGTCTTCTGTATGTTCTGCCAACCAGTACAACCAAATCATCACCAAACATAGGATGAAACAGAGCGCAAATAGCCAGTAGGCGCTGAGTATCTCTATCACCACACCACCAAACAGTGGCGCAATAGCAAATCCAAGAGAGTAAAGTGCAGCCGCACCGAAGTAAGATCCTCTTAGATGTGGCGGTGCCATTCTATCGATTTGTACATTAAGGGTTGGGAAAGCAATCACTTCTCCTAAACTTAATATAAAACAAGCAATTCCCCAGCCTAATGGCCAGTCATTTGGGGTAAAAAGAAAGCCAATTTGCGCGACAGCCATCAAGATCATGCCGATTCGGGTTCTCACAAACAGAGGCACATGCTCTAGCCATTTAAGCATCGGGAACTGGAACACAATAATGGTGAGAGTGTTGACCAAAACCAGCCCAGCGATTAACTGTGCTGCATCTGTTATTGATGAACGCACAATAACCTGAGGAATAGATGACTCTACTTGCGCGTAGACAAACATCATAATGAAGTTCGCAACCATCAACTTAACAAAGATATTGTCTTTACGAATGACACTTAAGGTCGCGGTGAAGTTCGGTAACTGAGAAGGGTCCGGCTTGGTGAAGGTCCCTTTACGCTCGATTCCAAGTAACAACCAAAATCCGTAAACTACATAGGTACCACCAGCCACAAAGAACAGATTTTGAGGGTGCGCGAGAGCTAAAGTAATGCCAATCAATGGCCCAAGAGCACCGCCCAGATTCAACAGAAAGTAACGAATGTTGAGTGCTAGCTCTCGGTCTTTCTGATCATTTAGATTATCCCCAATCACAGCCTTTGCGGGTGCTTCTATCATCGGACGCATCAAACCTGTCATCATAATCAGCACATAGAACTGCCACACCTCACTTGCGAGTGCAATGCCTGAGTACGAGATCGCGGCAATCCAACTACCAAACACCATTACCCACTTGCGACCCAGTTTATCAGACAGATAACCGGAATAGAGTCCAGTACCCGCACCAACAACAGCAGAAGCCGCCAACATAGTGCCGACCTCAATCGCGGATGCACCGTAATCTTCATAAAGAAAGACTATCAGAAAAGGCCATGCCATAAAGTAGCTCGTTCGGGCGAGTAGCGTCCCAGTCAATACCGTCCATATTGAGAAATTGAAGCGTTTTACGCGCTGCTTTTGAAATAAACTTTCTGATCTATCCATAGAATTCCCTTTATTAACCAACTGATTTAATAATTGTTATTCAGCCAGTATATGGATTGAGTTGTATAAGTACAGACCACTCAAGTGATTCTTATAAAAGACAAGATCTCCTGCTTGTTTCACTACACGAAAATGGTGCAAACCATACAAAACACTCCACTTAATATTGAATGGAGTTTGACGTATGATGCTGATTGTCGATTTCTAAAAATATCAGCCAACTGGCCGAGTACCCAACGTTATGATCAACCCAAAACTGATAGCCCTACTTCCAGACCTCGCCTCTTTTATTTTGGTGGTCAATGAGGGCAGTTTTACCGCCGCAGCCAAGCAACTTGGTGTGACGCCCTCAGCCTTGAGTAAGCTCATCACTCGTTTGGAAAAAGCGCTCTCGGTGAAGCTGTTTGAACGTACGACTCGTACTCTAATCATCACACAAGCAGGTCAACTGGTTTACGATCAGAGCGTAGTGATGATTAATGCGGCGCAACAAGCGGTTGAGCTTTCTACCTCTGACCACACAGAGCCAGCTGGTTCTATAACGGTAGCGGCGCCAGAAGCCTTCTTGAACTCCGTGCTACAGCCTTTCGTTGTTCCATTCTTGAATCAGTACCCTGAGATCCAACTTAAGTTAAGAGCCGCCGATGGCGACATCGACATATTGCGCCAAGGCATCGATATTGCGTTTCGCCTTACCGACAAACCTGACGAGAGTTTGGTATTGAAAGAACTCGGAAAAACAAACCTCGTGTTATGTGCGAGCCCCGACTATTTAGATGCCAAAGGAATCCCTCACCACCCTACCGAGCTTTCTGAGCACGACTGCTTATACCTTGCAGAAACAGATAAAGACCACATTTGGGACTTCCTTAAAGATGATGAGTTTTACACAGTACCCGTCAGCGGACGTTACGCTGTGAACCACTCTCAGATGCGATTGAAAGGCGTTAAAGAAGGGCTTGGCGTGGGTATTTTCCATGACTTCGTGATTCAAGATGCATTGGCTGAAGGTTCTGTAGTGCAAGTACTGGAAGATTGGACCATCAAGAGTAATTACCATGGCGCTATCGCGATGCAGTTTGCTCAAACCAAGTACATGCCTGCCCGATTACGTGTATTCATTGATTATGCGATGGAACACTTGGGTGACAAGCTGGCAGGAGAAATAAACTGATGCTGAAAGGAATACACCACGCCGCCATTATTTGCTCAGACTACGAAGTATCTAAACACTTTTATACGGAGGTTTTAAAGCTTGAAGTGATTGCGGAGAATTATCGTGAAGCACGTCAGTCGTATAAGCTCGACTTGGCACTGCCTAATGGCGCTCAAATAGAATTATTCAGCTTCCCTGACGCGCCTGAAAGACCAAGCTTTCCAGAAGCTCAAGGGCTGAGACATTTGGCTTTTTGTGTTGATGACGTTCAACATGCCAAAAGCTATTTGGAAGGACAAGGCATTGAAGTCGAACCGATTCGAGTTGATGAGTATACGGGGAAATCATTTACGTTTTTCGCAGACCCAGACGGCCTGCCGCTAGAGCTTTATCAGATCTAAAGCCTTATCAAATCTAGCGCTGTATCTAGTCTAAAGTCTTCCTCACAAAGGAATCGCCCATCTGATTAATAAAACGGACTTTCTCAAGTCGAGAAAGTCCGTTTACGTGTCAATTAACTCAATGCCGTCTTGAATTTCTCAACGCGTGAAAACAGTAACCAATCCAATAGCATTGCAATCACAATCGTTGCGCCCGCGAGTGGAAACAGAACAGAAATTACCGCTACAGTCACTAAGCCAGTTTTCCATAAGCCTGCATCGCCAAACTTCGGTGGCGTTCCCAACTTTCTTTGGCCTGAAGGTCTGCGCATCCACCACATGATTCCACCAGTCACCGACACCACAATGAATGCCAAACAGAACAACGCATTTAGAAGCTTGTTGATGATGCTGATGTCACCTTGGTGCAGAGAAATACCGACGGCTAAGGTTTTGGCGAATAAATTGTAATCTTGCCACGTCACCTCTCCTAGAATGCGCCCTGAATATTGGTCGAGGTGAGTCGTGCGATCTTGGGTTGGGTCGATAATGTCACCGCCCATGGTATTGGCAGCCACGGTGTAAACGCCCGTTTCTGATCGCGGGAAATTGACTTTATATTGCGTAAAACCAAGAGATTGAGCTTTTGCTATCACATCATCAATCGAGAAATTACTCGCAGATAAAACATGCTGAGAATGATCCTCGCCCATCTTAGAATGATCATGAGCTTCAGATGCTTCTTCTACTTGGTGGACGTGTTCTGCTGGCTTATCTTGAGACAAAGGCAGTGGAGTTTGCTCTAGGTTCCAAGGCATTTCCTCTTCAGACCCGTGATTTAAAGAAGCATGCGTTTCATTAGACAGCGGAATGTCATCCCACATTTGAGCAGGAAAAGTACTCCATGCTTGCACTAGCTTACCGCCCCAAAAACCTGTCCATGATAATCCTGATAGAATAAATAACAGAAGAATGAATGACAGTGTTCCACCGATGTTCGCATGCAGATCACGCATTAAAACACGCGTTCCTGAACCAAATCGAAGCTTAAGAAAACCAGCGCGACTCGCGTTATCTCTCGGTAGCCATAAGTAAATACCACTGATGAGTAACAGAATAGACAAGCTTATTGCGACTTCAATGAGGTAATCACCCCAATCACCAATCAACAAAGTGCCGTGAATGTCATTCGCCAGCTGGTACAGGCTATCGCTGCGCGGGATTTCTCCTACCACTTCGCCAGTATATTGATTCACCGTGACGAAAACGGAAGTGCCATCTTCAAGTGATACAGAAAATCGGTTCGCAAGATCAGGGACTTTGCTCGGTACAAACTGTGTCACCGTACCTTGTGGGTATTGATGTTGTACGGCAGCTAATTGTTGTGACACCTTGATCGGTTCGCCCGATACCACAACTTCAATCGCGTCTTGATGGAAAGCAAGTTCGATTTCATCGTCAAACAGCATCACCAAACCAGTAATACTCAACATCAACAGAAATGGGATAACGAATAGCCCGGCATAGAAGTGCCAGCGCCAAGTGAGGAAGTAGAGAGTTTTATTGCGGTCTTTTCTTTTTATATTGGTTTCCGAACCAGTTGTTGCACTGCTTGTAGACTGCGAAGTCGCTTGTGCTTTCGCAGAGCTTTGAGATTCATTTCTCAACATTATTATTTCCTTTGACACACGCAAACATACCTTCTGAAAAATCAGAAAGTAATCTGAGCATGTTTAACTTTACTTAATACTTTATTTTCTAATTATTTTAGTGGGTTAGGTTTAAGCAACATCAAAGGGAGGGCCACGCGGGGCTTGTCTCGTATAGCGTTCGCTTAGAGCCAAAAAAGCGTAGCTGTCTGAGACAATAGAACTCAGTCGAGTTGTCAGTAGTGTAGTTGGAAGTTCGTCTTGGTGGAACGTGGAAAAATGGCTAAAGGGACACGGCTTTCCTTTATGAGTATTGGGTTCACCTTCTTCAATTTGAACCAGTTCAAAGCCATTGACCGTACATAACGACGCCCATACTCCCGCACTATTACCATGAGCATTGATAACAGGCATTAATGTCACTAGCGCCCAGCTTAATGCTGTTGCAAGTAACATGGAGAAGTTGAACGAGGTTCGGCGCATTATTCCAAATCTTTATAAATTTCCCTTATTATGAGGCACTTGCTATATAGGTAAACGTAAAGATTAACATCAGGTTAAAAAATTGAAGCTAACGCACACTCTATTTGGTTAAAAACTGGTTACAACAGAAGCGCTAATAAAATATTACGCTCCTCAGTGCATCAAACTGATTAGAAAAAAGACAATAAAAAAACGCCGCTTATATTTTCCTGAAAAAAGAAATATAAGCGGCGTTTTAGAAGTTGAACTTTGTTATCTGGTCACTCTAGTGAACAAGCGAATTAACCGAAGATCTTGCTCCAGATGCTTGGGTTACGCTTCTCGTGGTACTCTTCACGAAGGCCATCAATAGTGCGCAATTCTTGCTGTGCCGCTTCAAAGTCACCTTGGTCTAGCTTCTGTTCAATGCTATCCAATGATGCACTGATTTTTTTGAAGCCTTCCATGAAGTTGTCTTCTTTTTCTACTGGGTAAACACCCGTTTTCAGCTCTGCCACTAGCGTATCTAAACGAACGATAGGTTTTTGCATCTCTTCGATGTTTTGAGCTTCTGCCGCTTGTTTAAACGCAAGCTTCATTTCTTGCATGTTTTTCTTAAGGTCAACGTTAGCAAATGCGTTGCCAGACAATACTGAAGCAGCGATTAAACCAGATAAAAGGATTGAGCGAGTTTTCATTGTTTCTCCAGGTGAAGCGATGTCTTTGAAGATAGCGCCATCATTATTGTGGCACTTCGACTTTATTATTTTCGGCTAGTGTATACAAAAATCCGTCGGGCACAAAAATTGATTGTGTCGAAATGCAAACTAGCTAGCTAATTACTGACAAGTACCGGACAAACCATCACTCAAATACCGAAAACTCGGCAATCGATTGACGACCACGTAATACCAAAAAGGCTAGGAATTGCTGTGGTGAATGGGTAATCACTTTACTCGAATCCACGCCCACCTCACCAAGTAGTGAAGACACGAGATCCAACCCACCCACATCTATGCAGAAATGCGCATCGCTACCTGTCGTAATAAACGCACCTTTCGCTTTAGCAATTCTTGCGATCTCGTAACAACGATCAACACTGCCAACGCGGCTATTGCCTTTAAGCGTGGTGTTATTAATTTCGATTGCTACGTTATGTTCCGCCGCACATTGAATCACAACTTCAAAATCGAAATCAAAATTTGGGTTGCCTAAATGACCAAGTGCATCAACACGACCGCCTTTAATCACATTCAACAATGCTTCTGTATGAGTAGCAACATCCGACGGGCGAAAAACGGGCTCGTGGAAGCTGGCAATCACCCAATCTAGATTCTTATCCACACTCGGATGAATGTCGATTTCACCCTGTGTGTTCATGATGTTTGACTCGACACCTCGAATAATAGCGACATCTTCAATAAAACGAGGGAGCACACGTTGGTTACTGAAGAACCAATAGTGTGGCGCGCCCGGCATAGACTCGGAATGGTCAGTAGTACAAAACATGGCTAAACCATTTTGCTTTGCCGACTTGGCGTTTTCGATCAATGTGCTGTAAGCATGACCACTTGCGTATGTGTGGGTGTGAGTATCTACTTTGAGTTCCATGAATTAATGCCCTCTTCGCTCGGTCAAAAAACGTGCTTCAGAAAATGAGTGCTTAATAGCAACAATTCGACCAGTTTATCAGCTGAAAGTGACAATTAGCACCAAAACGTGAGGCTTTATTATGACTTCGTTTACCCTGCACACGAATAAGTAGGCAGCTAGAAGCTGAACGGGAAAAGAGTACATACGTTCGCTCGTCTAAAAGATCAATGTTCAGCTTTTCACAGCGGAATCCAACGGGGCACCATTCGCTACCGTCATTGCAGCTTGCGGAGTCTTCTTAGACTTCGCTCTGCTGTGTTTTTTAGCCAATAGAGTATTGGTTATGCTCGCCACGACGATCAAATTGATGCCGATTAACTGCTGAGTTGAAAACACATCATCAAAGAACAAGCTCTGCCATAACGCACTGAACAGCATGTTAGTGAAAATTAGGGGAGCCAACTGAGAACCGCTGTCTGCAAGCTTATAAGCCTTGGAGCGGAAAATTTGAGTATTGATGGTAAACAGTGCAAGACCGAGTGCTCCGAGAGCAATCCAGCGTAAATCGTCAAAAGACAATAACGCTGACAAGGTTCCTTCCTCTCCACTTTCAAGCACTTCTGGAGCCGCAGAGACTGAAGCAAACACAACCATTGGTATCACAATGATTGCCGCGACCAAGAACGTCCACGCGTTAAGCTCTGCGGGTGTTAGGCTCGTCTTCGAGGCTCGGTACAAGATCACCTGTGAGCCCGAGTTAAACATCCCCGCCAATAATCCCAACAACAGTGCAGGTCTAAAGAACTCAGAGCCAAACTCAAACTGTGACCAGTCCCCTGCCATCATCACGACACCAACAAAAGTAATCGCTAAACAAGCGATGGTCGTTGTATGAATCTTAGTTCCAAACATTAATTTTTCTAACAAAGGAATGAACAGAGGGCCAGTGCTGAACAACACCACACCTTCAACGAGTGTTAGGGTCTGTAGAGACGTTAGGAAACACCACTGGCATGCCACCATAAAAATCGCACGCATCACTAAAGGTTTCCACATATCGAGTGAAGGTTTCGTGATTTTGTAAAACATCAAAAATAAGAATAAAAACAGACTGGGTAACAAAAAACGCACGAAACTCAAAAATGAAACGGGCATTGATACCGATAGATACTTGGCCATTAAGCCACTTAAAGACAAACTGAACGTCGACAACAACATGAAAACCGTCGCCTTGGTAATATCAGACATAATTATCACCTCCTATGACAGTTATTTTAGAGGCGTGACGTGATGAAAAATAGCGAGTAATATTAACCACAACTGTAAGGAAAACTTACCAATGAAGAAGCTCGTTCCACTTAAATCCGTTTATGCTTTCATTGCTGTAGCCGAAACAGGCAGCATGACCGAAGCCGCTCGCGTGTTGTACGTCAGTCATTCAGCAGTAAGCCAAGCGATAAAATCATTAGAGCAACTGGTCAATAAGCCGCTGTTCCAACGTGTGGGTCGTCGTGTTGTTCTCAATGCCGCAGGTAAGCGATATTATCGAAAAGTCGCACCCGCACTGGAACAAGTAATAGAAGCTACAGAAGAACTCGCCAAAACGCCTAACGATCACCGCATCACCCTCAACATGGTGAACTCACTCGCCATGCACTGGTGGATCCCGCGAGTCTCGGAATTCCAAAGCTTTGCTCCCTCTCTTGATATTCGCATATCTACGCTAACGGGCACTTTCGACATAGAGCAGGAAGGTGTGGACATCGCGCTGGTGCACGGCAAACCGAGCGAGTGGGACCGGTATTACAGCGAAAAGCTTGGTGACGATGATCTGGTATTGGTGTGCAGCCCGGCACTATTGAAAAACCAAATGGGATTAAGCGTTGAACAACTGGTGAAACAAAACCCAACCATTGGTGTCTTCAATCCAAGAAGACAGCATGACTGGAAGGTGTGGTGCGATCATTACCAAATACCCATGCCGACATTCCACAGTAACTTGACGTTCGACGTTTCGATTCAAGCTGTGCAAGCTGCCATTCGTTCGCTTGGTGTATTAGTCACTCACCGCTTGTTTGTAAAAGATGACATCAGCCATGGCATGTTGGTCGAAATTAGTGAGCCAGTGGCTAACCCCCATCAAGATTTCTATTTCGTTTGTCCAAAAAACAAATTAAAACAAGAAAGTGTGCTAAAACTGAGAACATGGTTAAGACATGAGTTCACACGCTCAGAGACGGCACTGAACGATAACATTCATGAACACGACCAAACTATCAATCAATAAGCGAGTAACAACTCAGCAAGCTTACAAGAGGCCATTATGATTATTACCACCACTCAATCTGTTGAAGGCAAACGCATTGTCGATTACAAAGGAGTTATTGCCGGAGAAGCTATTCTAGGGGTTAACGTATTCAAGGATATGTTTTCAGGTATTCGCGACTTTGTCGGTGGACGTTCTGGAACCTATGAAAAGGAACTGGAGAAAGCACGTAACTACGCATTCAAAGAGCTAGAGCAGAAAGCGATTGAAGCGGGTGCAAACGCAGTGGTTGGTGTCGATATCGATTATGAAGTCTTAGGAACAGGTAATGGCATGTTGATGGTATCAGCCAGCGGCACAGCGGTGGTTGTCGCTTAACCGAACCTGAAATTACGTGATTCAATAAACGCTTATTCCAACCTTCGGTTTGTTTATCACCTGAAGGTTGGAATAACGATAAGCCGTGGCTGAAGTTAATTTAACTCGTTCTGCCTTCTTGCTCAGAGATGATGTCATCAAAAGAGGCAATTCGAGTAAGGAACGCCCCCTTGTCTTTCGGTAATATAGAGCTTGCCAAAGGCAGGTCAGCCTTCATCGCGTCGACCGCCCTTCCACGTACCAACACTTCAAAATGTAAGTGAGGCCCTGTTAAACGCCCTGTTGCACCCGACAACGCAATTTCCTGACCACGCTTAACCTGTTGCCCTTTCTTCACCAAAAAGCGACTCAAATGCAGATAACGAGTTTTGTAAACACTGTTATGTTCAATCACTATGTATTTCCCTGCGTATGGATGGTCACGAAGTGCCACAACCCTACCGTCTCCCGTTGAATAAACGGGTGAACCCACAGGTGTTGCGAAATCAGTGCCATTATGCGGCGATACACGTCCAGTCACAGGATGCTTTCGGAATGGGTTGAATGATGAAGTGATTCTTCGGAATTGTTTGTCTATTGGGTATCGATTGAAAGCTTGTTCAAGGCTATTTCCTTCTCGGTCATAGAAACGTCCATCCGCAGCAAGAAAAGCCGCCACTTCCCTATTTCGTAGCTTGATAGAAACCCCTTGCACTTCAGTCTTACCCGTTAAGTGATCTTCCGTGTATTGCTCTTTAACCAAAACATTAAAGCTGTCGCCAGCTCTGAGATCTTTGGAGAAGTTAATTTTATCTTTCAGCGTTCGAGTGATATTGGCTATCTGGGCACTGGTCAAACCCGCTCGATGAGCCGACATCGAAAAGCTTCCTGTCACCGCACCTGCGTACAGTTTTTCTTTCCATTCCCCAGAAGTTTCTATGAATTGATAACTGAACGTGCCGTCATCATTTTTTGTATAAACAGCCTGTTCAACCAAGCTTTCGTGGAAGATCAATTCAACGAGCTGCTTCGTTTCACTGTCTAAAAGCAGTTCTAGGTGATCACCTGGTTTGATGGTGTCTAATTTTAACGACTCAAGATCCGCTTCCAACACCTTCTGAACGGTTCCATAAGGCAGTTGCCATGATGAAAATACGTTACTAAGCGTATCGCCAACCTTTACGAAGTAATGAATTTTAACCAGTGAACTTGGCTTAACGTGTGGTTCAGCGCTTTCCTCATCAGAAATCTGAGAGTTTTGATAAGGTGTTATTTGAATTGAGATATCTTTTGCAGGCTCAGGTTGAAAAGAGAGCAAAGCGGCAAGTGAAAATGCGCTAATAGCAGTAACAATCAGGCCAGTGCGGAGGAACTTCATAAAAATACTTAACGGTTATCACAATGAACTCTTCAGATGTTATAACATAACAATTGGTTCAATAAAATAAGGTTCATCGCGGCTTTC
>NZ_JBFRQW010000083.1:2836-12074 GCF_041472735.1 Vibrio sp. 10N.261.46.E11 | reverse complement strand
TCTTAAGTGAACGGCATTAAGCCAATTGGCTCGTTTTTTTATTTATACGTTGGTTTAAGCAGTTTTACCGATAAAGCCTAGTTTCTTACCTACCCATGCAAGAAGCAACATCGCGACAATAATCGCGAAGAAGTTTGAGCCAGCGTCTGGGTGTTGTGCTTTCACGAAAGCCGAGTGGCCAAATGCACCCACGAAGAAACAAGCTAAACCTACTAGTGGGATATCTTCAGATACAGGGTTAGTTAGGTATTCTTGGTAAAGCGCTTGTACAGCCAACACTAAAGCAATCAGCGGGAAAATAGAGAAGCCCACTTCGCTCATTGTTACCCAAGATAACAGTGCATCACCACACACACCTGCTACAACAGCAAGTACGAGTGTCTTTCTTTCAGAACCACGGTTTACAGTATTATTTTCATTCGACATTATTCAATCCCGCCTTTTAATCGGTTACGTTCACGTTCTTTACGATACCAAAAAGCTCCTTTGGCCATCATTCGCAATTGCATGATCAAACGCTCAGCCAATTCATCTCGCTGACGTCGATCTAAATCTAATGCTTCTGCCCCTGAGTTAAAAACCAAGATGACGGAGGCTTCCGCTTGAGTAAAAGCTTCGTCTCTTGTCATTCCTGTTGTAATCAAATATTCGGTTAACTCAGCAGAGAAATGCTGTATCTCACGAGCTACCGCTGCACGAAACTCAAATGAAGTTCCTGAGCGCTCCCGCAATAACAGTCTGAATACGTTTGGGCTGCTTTCAATGAATTCCATAAAGGTTTCAACCGATGTGCGAATCACGCTGCCTTCTTTTACTATGCGTTGCCTAGCTTGACGCATCAACTGACGCAACAATAAGCCACCTTCATCGACCATGGTTAAGCCAAGCTCATCCATGTCTTTGAAATGGCGATAAAAGGAAGTCGGAGCTATTCCAGCCTCACGAGCGACTTCTCTCAAGCTTAGATTAGAAAAACTACGATCGGCACTGAGTTGGCTAAATGCCGCATCGATTAAGCTACGACGAGTTTTTTCTTTTTGCTGTGCGCGAATGCCCATTGGTTTCATACTTTATCAACATCTTCTTTTACAGCCTAAACAGGCATGTCTAATACTCTATTCAATATAACGCGAATCACTTACTTATATAAGGCACTCTGGTTATATAAGACACTAAACACACCTCTTTGTTCACGTATCGAAGTAAATACGTTCAAAGAAAACATTTCAATATCCGCACCGTCATTTGGAGACATACGACATACCAAATATTATTTTTTCAGTAGCATGACGTGATCTCACCGACTCTCTGATGCCCTTTTCATGTACCCAAGAACAGAATCAGTTAAAATCTCGCTAAAGCAATGTTAATCAAATATAACAAGGAAGATATCTATGTCGCACTCCAACCACTTTGATGTAATCGTAATTGGTAGTGGCCCCGGAGGAGAGGGGGCAGCGATGGGATTAACCAAAGCCGGATTGAACGTTGCTATCATTGAAAAAGAGAGCAGCGTTGGTGGTGGTTGTACCCACTGGGGGACCATTCCTTCCAAAGCACTGCGTCATGCCGTAAGTCGTATTATTGAATTCAACAGTAACCCTCTGTTTTGTCAGAACAATAAAAGTATCCACTCAACATTTTCCAATATTCTGGGGCATGCTAAATCGGTCATCGACAAACAGACTCGCTTGCGCCAAGGTTTCTACGATCGCAACCAATGCACGTTAGTCTTCGGTACTGCACGTTTTATCGATACCCACACGATCTCCGTAATGCAAAGCGACGGTACTGAAGAACACTACAGCGCAGACAAATTTGTTATCGCGACAGGTTCTCGTCCTTATCAGCCAGACAACGTCGACTTCATGCATGAACGTGTCTACGACAGCGATTCGATTCTTTCTCTTAAACACGATCCTCAGCACATCATCATCTATGGTGCTGGTGTTATCGGCTGTGAATATGCCTCTATATTTCGCGGTTTAGGCGTTAAAACCGATCTCATTAATACTCGCGATCGCCTGTTGTCCTTCTTAGATAACGAAACCTCAGATGCACTTTCTTACCACTTCTGGAACAGTGGCGTTGTTATTCGTAACGATGAGACCTTTGAGAAAATTGAAGGAACAGATGATGGTGTAATCATTCACCTAGAGTCAGGTAAAAAAATGCGTGCCGATTGCCTACTGTATGCCAATGGTCGAACGGGTAATACTGATAAACTGAACCTTGGTGCGGTTGGCTTAGAAGCGGACTCTCGTGGACAAGTATCAGTCAACAGCAACTACCAAACCAGTGTTGAACATGTTTACGCTGTCGGTGATGTGATTGGGTATCCTAGCCTAGCAAGTGCTGCTTATGACCAAGGTCGATTTGTGGCCCAAGCTGTAGTGAAAGGTGAAGCAGAACGACACCTTATCGAAGACATCCCAACAGGTATCTACACCATTCCTGAGATCAGCTCTGTCGGTAAAACCGAGCAAGAGCTTACTGCAGCTAAAGTGCCGTATGAAGTGGGACGTTCTTCATTCAAGCACTTAGCTCGCGCTCAAATTGCAGGTAAAGATATTGGTAGCTTGAAGATACTTTTCCATCGTGAAACTAAAGAGATTTTAGGTATCCACGTGTTTGGTGAGCGTGCCGCTGAAATCATCCATATCGGCCAAGCGATTATGGAGCAGAAAGGTGAAGCAAATACCATCGAGTACTTTGTGAATACTACCTTTAACTATCCGACGATGGCCGAGGCGTATCGCGTCGCAGCGCTTAACGGACTTAACCGTTTGTTCTAAACAAAGAACCAACAGGACTATTTGACCACCTGTAGGCCAAATACATAAACAGCAAGCCATGAGCTTGCTGTTTTTATTTTTTGTTCCCTGAACTAAGCTATGTAAGCTAAGCGAGAAACTCTCCTTTCTTCCACTGAGAAACAAACAACACACCAAGACCAATGCCACGCATCGCCATAAAGCTCAACATTGCTAGCCACAGCGCATGGTTTTCTAAACCTGAGGCCAAGTAGAAAATTACAAAGAAGCTGCAGGTCGCCACGAACATGCTATTGCGCATATCCTTGCCCTTGGTTGCGCCCACGAAGATACCGTCCAGCAAGAAGCACCACATTGAAACCAGTGGCATTGCGATCAACCAAGGCAGATACACCTCAGCTTGGCTTTTTACATCTGGGATGGTGGTGATCATATTAATTAGATTAGACCCAGCGATCGCGAACACTATGGTTAGAACCAAACAAATATTGAAGCTCCAGAAGAAGGTACCAATCAACGACTGATTTAATTCATCTTTATCTTTCGCGCCTATCGCTTTACCGACCATCGCTTCCATTGCGTAGGCAAAACCATCCATCCCATAAGAGATTATCATCAAGAAGCTCATCAACACCGCATTGGCTGCGACAACATCATCGCCAAAGCTTGCGCCTTGGAAGGTCATGAAAGTGAAAGTCGCTTGTAGGCATAGTGAACGAAGGAAGATATCGCGATTCAGTTTTACGAAACGACTCAAACCTTGGCTGGTTTTCTTAAGCAGCTCCCATGGCGATGGTAACTGCTTCTTCACCCAGATTCGGTAAACACAAATCAGGCCAAATGTTAAACCAGCATAATCAGCCATTACAGATGCCAATGCTGCGCCTTCCACTTGCCAGCCGAGGCCAATCACAAATACAATATCGAAAACGATGTTGGTGATATTGGTGATGATCACCATCCACATTGGCGCTTTAGCATTTTGGGTTCCGAGCAACCAACCTAAAATTACAAAGTTAGTTAGCGCAGCAGGTGCACTCCATGCTCGGATAGAGAAATATTGCTGACCATAGTGTTTCAGTTGGTCACTGGCACTACTCAGAGAGAAAACCGCATCCGCAACAAAGCTATGCAATAGCAAGAAGAAACCAGCAAACCCTAGTGCCATGGTCACGCCTTGCACAAAGACTAAACCAAGTTGCTTGCCATCGTTCGCCCCATAAGATTGCGCGGCCAGTCCCGTCGTCGACATTCGTAGGAAACCAAGCAACCAAAAGGTCACGCTGATCATTGTGCCACCCAGCGCCACACCACCTAAATACCAAGAATGTTCCAGATGACCGATAACCGCAGCATCGACTAAGCCCAACAGTGGAACCGTAATATTAGAAAGAACCATCGGGATCGCGAGCAACAGCACTTTTTTGTGCATCGCCTGATTGGATAACGTTTGAAAAATAGTTTGGGGATTAAATAACTTCACGATCACCTCTTAGATTAGAGGCGATAGTTTAACCTAGTGAGTGGGCTTTCACTATGGTGTGGGGGGCGCTTGCCTTTTATCTATAACGAATAGCTATAACGAGGCAAATATTCAGATACCTGCCAACAGAGCCGCTAGCACTACCACTTAACAAGCACTAACTGTGGCGTTAAACGCTTTTTGACCTGAGAGATCTTACACAATAATCGCTGCCACAATTTCCAACGATTGCATTGCTGGTCTAGGGGAGAAAACGCTTTTACCCATTGCGTCCATGGCAGCCAATTAAGAACGCTGTCTACCGGAGAAGATAGGCCATGCGCATACTTTCCAGAACCGAGCTTTTGCCCAAGAGCGCTAGAGCTTTTATCTCCAGCTAATACTAAACACGCATGTGCATGAGTAAAGTAGCGGCTGAGAGACTGAATAAAGTTCGCCGTCTGTTGTTCATTACAATCCAGCAAAGCATGTTCACATACCACCATCACCGACGCTTGCTCTGGGATGTTAAGTTCATCTAACCAAGTTAAGTCATCAACAGAGCCACACTCCAAACGATAGCGTTCATTTTTGTGGAACAAACGTTGTCGCCAAAGCAGATTCTCGGTCACATCGAGCTCAACCCAATGACAGCGGCCATTATCTAAACGGTAGAAACGGGTGTCGAGCCCAGCCCCAACATTGATGATCCAAGCATCTGGGTTGTGAGATAGAAATTGTTGAACTTGAGAGTCACAAAGTTGAGTCAGTGTTGCGTAGAGAAGTTGTTGCTGATCGAGCTCACCAGTAAGACATTCTGGTGCGAGCTGGCAACGTTTGCAGGCTTGAGCTGCGATAGGATCATAAACGAGACCGTCATCGGCTAGGCTTTCACGACTACGAAACCAAAGATGTTGAACGAGATTGGTCGGAACTTGGAATTCTTGATGTGCAGACCCGAGATCAGAAGAAGCCTTTTGATCATAGGTGTGCGACTTACGAATAAGCGGCTTCATTTGAGGTTTGGTTGGGTTTGGCATCATCATCTTCCTTGTATCTCAACAAAGAAGATGATAATGAATATCAATTACAATAACAAGTTATTGAGAGTAAATATCAATAAGCTGTTTGCACTGACTACATCCAGTCCGTGTTACGAATAATACCAACCGCAAGTCCTTCAATAGACAAGTGTTGAGATTCTAGGTCGACATGGATAGGAGAAAACTCTTCATTTTCAGCGTGTAACAGCACCGTTGAACCTTTACGTTCTAGGCGTTTTACCGTTACATCATCATCGACACGAGCCACGACAACTTGTCCATCACGCACGTCTTGTGTTTTATGCACGGCCAGTAAATCACCATCCATAATACCGATGTCTTTCATACTTTCGCCATTTACGCGAAGTAAGAAGTCAGCTTGTGGCTTAAACATACCGGGGTCAACTTGGTAATGCATTTCTACATGCTCTTGAGCCAAAATAGGCTCGCCAGCGGCAACCTGACCGATTAATGGTAAACCTTGCTCTTCGTTCGCTGCATCTTCAAGCAAAATACGAATACCGCGAGACGCACCCGGGATAATCTCAATCGCTTCTTTACGAGCAAGAGCTTTCAAATGTTCTTCTGCAGCATTTGCAGAGCGGAAGCCAAGTTCACGTGCGATTTCTGCACGAGTCGGTGGCATACCGCAATCTTCGATCTTACTTTTGATAAGGTCAAAAACTTGTTGCTGGCGGGGCGTTAACGGCTTCATGATTCACCTGTCTTTTTATACAGTTGACTGTGAGTATATCCAGTAACTGAACAAAAGCAAAGCAATTGGTTGTTTTTAGTTCATTTTTAGCGAATTACAAAAATAAGATCTCTAACCACACGTAACCAGCTAATACTAAACAGATAAAAACGGCAGCTGAGCCAACATCTTTCGCCATCCCAGAAAGCTCATGATGTTCGCTACCTATTCGGTCAACGACCGCTTCAATCGCGGTATTGATCAACTCGACAACCATCACCAACACGACGGCTGAAATCATCAAGATTCGCTCAACTTGGTTTACATCTAAGTAGAACGCCAACGGAATAAGCACTGCGGCCATGAAGACTTCTTGTCGAAATGCAGCCTCGTTTTTAAACGAGCTCGTGATACCTTGCCATGAAAAGCCCGCCGCTTTGATGATACGTTTGAATCCGGTGTTTGATTTTTTGGTCATTTTTAACCCTATACTCAATCAGTCGATGAATGATTTTCCACAAACTTAACGGCAATATGACTATTTCCATTAAAAGGTTAGACCAGTTTCTGGTATTCTTGCATCGATTAAATTTACGCCTAGGCTTATCCCTATTTCACTCATAGGATTTATCCTCTCATTATAGAAATAGAGATACGCTTGAGCACATTGAAATAACTATTGAGGCAGTGAACCTATATGTCTTCTGGACAATCTTTTTCACGTTCATTAATGAAGCTACCTTTATCCCTATTGGTAAAGAGCACATCAATCCCTTCAAACCCTGTAGAGGATTTGAACATTGATTTGAGCAAACCGATTGTATACGCCTTACCGTTTCGCTCAAGTGTCGACATTCTTACATTGCAAAAACATGCACTTGAACTAGGGTTGCCTGATCCATTGAGCAAACTTGAAATCAATGGCAAATCACTGCAACGCTACGTTTTTATCTCTTCTCGCAAAACTCTACTGCAAGACGATGATTATGTACCAAGCTCATCAATTGAAGTCTTCTCTGAACTGCTTTCACTGCATGCAGAAGACTCTGAGCTCGACATTCAAGTTATCCCTGCCACCGTATTGTGGGGTCGTAAACCTGGTAAAGAGAATAACCAGAAGCCTTACCTACAAGCAATGAACGGCTTAGAGAAATCGAAAGCTGTATTGCTAGCAGGTCGTGACTGTCTGGTTCGCTTTAGCCCAGTGGTATCTCTACGATACATGGCTAACTCACACGGTACCGACAGCACCATCGCGCATAAACTGGCGCGCGTGGCACGCATTCACTTCTCTCGTCAAAAGCTTGCAGCATCGGGGCCAAACCTACCAAGCCGCCAAGCTCTGTTCGACCGCCTGCTAAAGTCAGAAGCAATCAAAAAGGCGATAGAAGATGAAGCTGAATCAAAAAATATTTCCATAGAGAAAGCGAGCAAAGAAGCTCAAGACATCATGGACGAGATCGCAGCTAACTTCTCTTACTCGCTAATCAAACGCGGTGAAAAGATTCTTGGTTGGTTGTGGAATAAGTTGTACCAAGGCCTGCATATCAGCAACGCTTCAACCGTTCGTAAGCTGGCTCAAGATGGCCACGAGATCGTTTATGTACCTTGTCATCGTAGTCACATGGATTACTTACTGCTTTCTTATGTACTTTATCATGAAGGCATGGTGCCTCCGCACATCGCAGCAGGTATCAACCTGAACTTCTTCCCTGCCGGCCCTATTTTCCGTCATGGTGGTGCGTTCTTTATTCGTCGTAGTTTCAAAGGCAACAAGCTTTACTCAACGATTTTCCGTGAATACCTAGCCGAACTGTTCGCTAAAGGTTACTCAGTAGAATACTTCAGTGAAGGTGGTCGTTCTCGTACGGGTCGTCTATTGCAGGCGAAAACCGGCATGCTAGCGATGACAATCCAAGCCATGCTGCGCGGCATGAACCGTCCGGTGACTTTGGTTCCTGTATACATCGGCTATGAGCACGTAATGGAAGTCGCGACCTACGCGAAAGAACTTCGTGGTAAGCGTAAAGAGAAAGAAAACGCGAGCCTAGTGATTCGTACGATTCGTAAGCTGCGTAACTTTGGTAAAGGCTACGTGAACTTCGGTGAGCCAATTCAGCTTAACCAATATCTGAACGAACATGCTCCTGAGTGGACTAAAGATATCGACCCAATGGGAACCAGCAAACCACAATGGATGAACCCGGTGGTTAATGACTTGGCAACCAAAATGATGACGCACATTAACGATGCGGCAGCGACCAATGCCCTGACTCTTTGTGCAACGGCACTATTGGCTTCAAGACAGCGCGCATTGTCTCGTGACTCTTTGGTTTCTCAGATCAACTGCTACCTGTCTTTACTTAAGAATGTGCCTTATTCAGATACATTCACAGTGCCTAAAGACAGCGCTGAAGACTTAGTAAAACACGCAGAGTCATTGAACAAGTTCTTAATTGAATCAGACACTATGGGCGACATCATTTCACTTGATCGTCACCAATCGATTCTGATGACCTACTACCGTAATAACATCATTCACTTGTTTGCATTGCCATCATTGATCGCTCAGATGACCATTCGTCAGCACGGTTTATCAATCGACGCTATTCAAGAAAATGTTGCAGCTATCTACCCATTCTTAAAGAAAGAGTTGTTTTTAAGCTACGACGAAGATCAGCTTGAAAGCGTGGTTGCGAACATCATCAATGAGCTAGTCGGTCAAGGCATGCTTGTTGTGTCGAACAACCAAGTAACAATCAACCAGTCAAACAGCCAAGCACTGATGCTACTAGGCCGTACGATTTCAGAAACGCTCCAGCGCTACTCGATTGCTCTGAACCTATTGGCAGAGAATCCTGATCTAGATAAGTCAGACCTTGAGCAGAAGAGCCAAGACATCGCACAGCGACTTGGTCGCCTACAAGGTATCAACGCACCGGAGTTCTTCGATAAAGGCGTGTTTGCGTCGATGTTCGCAACTCTGAAACAGCAGCAATATCTGGATAACGATGGTAACTGTGATTTAGAAAAGACTCAGCAATTCGCTAAACTTCTCTACTCAATGCTTTACCTTGAAGTACGTTTGACGATTCAAGAGAGTATCCACCAAGCAGAATAATCTCTTGGTTAGCATTCACTTTAATCACTAGACTGAACACGATCAAAAAAGGCACCCAATGGGTGCCTTTTTCTTTAGCGTTCGTTTACTTGTAAAGCTAATACCAATCACAGTAAGTAAGTGATCAAACATAGCGTAGAAAAA
>NZ_JBFRQW010000083.1:0-2118 GCF_041472735.1 Vibrio sp. 10N.261.46.E11 | reverse complement strand
GTTATTCTACAATCAAAAATTCTAACGAAGTTATCGAGATTTTTAACAAGCTAGGGTGACCAGTTAGTTACTACGATTGGTATAATGCTTACCAGAAGGTAATGAACAAGCCTACAGTCACCGCCATTCCAACATAGTTATTGTTCAAGAAGGCTTGGAAGCAAAGGTCTCGATCGCGGTGACGCATCAGATGCTGTTGATACACGAACAAGCTTCCCGAAACTAACAGTGCCCAGTAGAAAGTATCACCGAGTTGGTAGTGCATACCCAATGCAATCAACATCGCCAGTGTGACTAACTGCAGCGCGCCAACAATAAGCTTATCAAAACGACCAAACAGAATAGCCGTCGACTTGATGCCAATCTTCAAGTCATCATCTCGGTCAACCATCGCATATTGCGTGTCGTAGGCTATCGTCCACAGCGCATTAATCACGAAGATAAACCACACAACGCTTGGCAGTTCATTGGTTTGTGCTGCCCAAGCCATTGGAATTGCCCAACTGAAAGCCAATCCGAGAAACAACTGTGGAAGGTGTGTAAAACGTTTCATGAAAGGATAAATGAACGCGAGACCAACTCCAATAAAAGAGAGCTTAATGGTCAGCGGGTTCATGGTGAGTACCAACAAAAAAGAAACCACAGCTAACACTAGAAAGAGCACAATGGCTTCCTTGCTGGAAACCAAACCCGAAGGTAATGGACGTTGCTTGGTGCGTTTGACATGACCATCAACTTTACGGTCAGCAAAATCATTAATCACACAGCCAGCCGATCGCATTAACACCACACCGAGTATGAAAACAACCAAGACATCAAAATCAGGCATGCCTTTCGCAGCAATAATCAGCGACCACAAGGTCGGCCAAAGGAGTAACAGAGTACCAATCGGGCGATTCATTCGCGTCAATTGCCAGTACGCCTTCGCTTTGGTGGCAAGCATTTACACACTCTCCTTAGAGTAAATGGGGGATGTTGGTAAAAAAATTTCGGCCACAAGCATCGGTTTATGATTCATCCATAATCGAGAACGACGCGCGAGTAATCGCTCATCACCAGCGATAACCCAACCGACTTGTAGCGCATCTCGCTCCACGTTCTCAGCACTGAAAACCGTTAATCCAAGCGGGACATCCCCTTGCAGAGAAAGGTCAGAGTGCTGATGATCTTCTAGAGTAATTCGAGGTATTAAAGTTCGACCTAACACCCACGGCTCATCATCACCCTTTAAAATCACTTTACGCAGTAAGCAGTCATGTGATGATAAAAGGCGTTCTTCGTCCTGTTGCAGAATTGATCGCTCCACAACTTGATTATGAAGCAACTCAACAGACAGGTGTTGGCAGCACTTGCCCAACTTACGGGAAAGCGATCCTTGTTCCATAAGCCACTCTTTGGTGGTTTCATTAGGAAAATTAAAATTTTCTGTGCTTTGCCAATCTACATTCATTAACGAATTTAGATACAATGATATTGACTGATTCATACTAGTATTCAATAGGTGACTTTACACGTACAATAAAGCTTCAACTTTCGAATAAAATTAAAGCGTCCTTCGAATTGTAAACGTATTTAGATTTAGACCGCTCATTGTAACAAGACTAATGCGTTTCGAATATCGCGAATAAACTAAAGAAAAGTCTCAAATATGCACAAACGTTATGTAGCCCAACTATTTATTGCGATTAATCTACTGTTTTCAGCATCAAGTTTCGCTGAAGAAGAATCGACACCCAAACTAGCCTACTTCACGCTAGAGCCCGATCTCACCACTAACTTTTATACTAAAGGTAAAAAGTTAGGCTATATTCAGGTCCGTCTCGACATAATGGTCGCGAATAGTAATGACTTAGAAGCTATTGAGCATCATCAGCCATTGATTCGTGATGCGGTGATTGAATTACTCGGCAAACAAAATGAAGAGACAATTAAGTCTCTATCCGGTCGTGAAGATTTGAGAAAGTCCTTAGTTGAGCACCTCAATAAGATTTTACTTCCTGAAACAGGTAAAACTCTCATTGCTGACTTATTGTTTACCAAATATCTTTATCAGTAATGATGTAAAAACAAATCCCAATAAAAAAGCGGCTCATCTGGCTAACACTGATCATTTAAGCA
>NZ_JBFRQW010000082.1:0-12323 GCF_041472735.1 Vibrio sp. 10N.261.46.E11 | reverse complement strand
CGGCATTACACCCGAAGGTGCCTTTTTGTTATCTCTTAGAGACTACTCGTAGAGCTTACTCTTCTGAAGAGAAACCAGCGTTTAGAAGTGCTGCTAGATTGTCAGTAGCTTGCTCAGCTGAAGGACCTTCTTGCTCTTCTTCACGTTGCTTTTGACGCTCTTGGTGGTATGCGAAACCAGTACCAGCTGGGATCAGACGACCAACAATTACGTTCTCTTTCAGACCGCGAAGGTCATCACGCTTACCAGAAACCGCAGCTTCTGTTAGTACGCGAGTCGTTTCTTGGAACGATGCAGCTGAGATGAATGACTCAGTTGCAAGAGATGCTTTAGTAATACCTAGTAGATCACGTTCGAAACGTACTAGTTCTTTACCTTCAGCTTCTAGCTTACGGTTAGCAATCTTAACATTGTGGTACTCAACTTGTTCGCCAGGTAGGAACGGAGAGTCACCAGAATGAGTGATTGTACACTTACGTAGCATTTGACGAACGATAGTCTCGATGTGCTTATCGTTAATCTTTACGCCTTGTAAGCGGTAAACTTCTTGAACTTCGTTCGCGATGTACTGAGTTACTGCGTGGATACCACGTAGACGCAGGATATCGTGTGGAGTTTCAGGACCGTCGGCGATTACATCACCACGTTCAATCTTCTCACCTTCGAACACGTTCAATTGACGGTGCTTAGGAATCATCTCTTCGTAAGCGTCACCGCCTTCACGAGTGATCACTAGACGACGCTTACCTTTCGTTTCTTTACCGAAAGACACAGTACCTGTGTGCTCAGCAAGAATCGCAGGCTCTTTAGGCTTACGAGCTTCGAATAGGTCAGCTACGCGTGGTAGACCACCAGTGATATCTTTGTTTCCGCTCGATTTTTGAGGGATACGAGATAGTGTGTCACCAATGCCAACTTCAGCGCCATCTTCGATGTTTACAATCGCTTTGCCAGGTAGGAAGTAGTGAGCTGGCATATCAGTACCAGGAATCATTACGTCGTTACCTTGCTCATCAACAAGTTTGATAGCTGGACGCATATCTTTACCTGCTGCTGGGCGAGCTGCTGCGTCTGTTACTTCACTTGAAGAAAGACCCGTTAGATCGTCAGTTTGACGAGAAACTGTAATACCATCGATCATATCTACGAATTGGATACGACCTGCCACTTCAGTGATGATTGGCATAGTATGCGCTTCCCAGTTAGCTACAACTTCACCAGCAGTAACTGCTGCGTTGTCGCCTTTGGTTAGCATCGAACCGTAAGGAAGTTTGTGCTTCTCTTTAGTACGGCCGAATTCATCAATAATCGTCATCTCAGATGCACGAGAAGTGATAACCAGTTTCTTATCTTTGTTAACTACGAACTTAGCATTGTGAAGTTTCACAGTACCAGTTGTCTTAGCTTGGATGCTGTTCTCTGCTGCTGCAGTAGATGCCGCACCACCGATGTGGAACGTACGCATCGTTAGCTGTGTACCCGGTTCACCGATAGATTGTGCAGCGATAACACCAACTGCTTCACCTTGGTTCACTAGGTGACCACGTGCTAGGTCACGACCGTAACACTGCGCACAACAACCGAAGTCTGCATCACAGGTAACAACAGAGCGCACTTTCATGCTATCTACTGAGTTGTCTTCCATGATTTGACACCACTTCTCATCAATCAGAGTATTACGTGGAATCAGTACATCTTCAGTACCAGGCTTAATAACGTCTTCAGCTACTACACGACCTAGAGCAAGCTCAGAAAGTGCAACTTTAACGTCACCACCTTCGATGTGAGGCATCATGTCGATACCTTCATGCGTGCCACAGTCATGTTCGTGTACTACAACGTCTTGAGCAACGTCTACTAGACGACGAGTTAGGTAACCCGAGTTTGCTGTTTTCAGTGCTGTATCCGCAAGACCCTTACGAGCACCGTGCGTTGAGATAAAGTACTGAAGGACGTTTAGACCTTCTTTAAAGTTCGCTGTGATCGGCGTTTCGATGATTGAACCATCTGGACGCGCCATCAGACCACGCATACCTGCTAGCTGACGAATCTGAGCTGCAGAACCACGTGCGCCCGAGTCGGCCATCATGTAGATGCTGTTGAACGATTCTTGCTGTTCTTCTTCGCCATCACGGTTGATAACTGTTTCAGAAGATAGGTTATCCATCATTGCTTTCGCTACGCGGTCATTCGTAGATGCCCAGATATCGATAACTTTGTTGTAACGCTCACCCGCAGTAACAAGACCAGATTGGAATTGCTCTTGGATTTCGCGAACTTCTTCTTCAGCAGATTCAATTTCATCGTATTTCGCTTGAGGTACAACCATATCGTCGATACCTACAGAAACACCAGAAAGTGCAGCGTATGCAAAACCTGCGTACATGATTTGGTCAGCAAATACTACTGTATCTTTTAGACCAAGCTTACGGTAACACTCGTTAAGAAGAGTAGAGATCTGCTTCTTACCTAACTTTTGGTTAACGATGCTGTACGGTAGGCCAGCTGGAACGATTTGCCATAGCATTGCACGGCCGACAGTTGTATCAACCATCTTCGTTTCAGTCGTGCTGTTGCCATCTTCATCTACTACAGTCTCGGTGATACGTACTTTAACGCGAGCGTGTAGCTCAGCAGTCTTAGTACGGTATGCCTTTTCAGCCTCAGCAGGGCCAGCAAGGTACATACCTTCGCCTTTCACGTTGATCTTGTCACGTGTCATGTAGTAAAGACCCAATACAACGTCCTGAGAAGGTACGATGATCGGATCACCTGACGCTGGCGACAGAATGTTATTCGTCGACATCATCAGAGTACGTGCTTCAAGCTGTGCTTCTAGAGTTAGAGGCACGTGTACCGCCATTTGGTCACCATCGAAGTCGGCGTTGTATGCCGCACACACTAGTGGGTGAAGCTGAATCGCTTTACCTTCGATTAGTACTGGTTCAAACGCTTGGATACCTAGACGGTGAAGTGTAGGTGCACGGTTAAGCAGTACTGGGTGTTCGCGGATTACTTCGTCTAGGATATCCCAAACGATCGCTTCTTCGCGCTCTACCATCTTCTTAGCAGCTTTGATTGTCGTAGCCATGCCACGAGTTTCTAGCTTGCTGTAGATGAACGGCTTAAATAGCTCCAGTGCCATCTTCTTAGGAAGACCACACTGATGTAGACGAAGGTATGGACCAACTGTGATTACAGAACGGCCAGAGTAGTCTACACGTTTACCTAGAAGGTTCTGACGGAAACGACCTTGTTTACCCTTGATCATATCAGCAAGAGATTTCAGAGGACGCTTGTTAGAACCTGTGATCGCACGACCGCGACGACCGTTATCTAGAAGGGCATCAACAGACTCTTGCAGCATACGCTTTTCGTTACGTACGATGATGTCTGGAGCCGCTAGCTCTAGAAGACGCTTCAAACGGTTGTTACGGTTGATCACACGACGGTAAAGGTCGTTCAGATCAGATGTCGCAAAACGACCGCCATCTAGTGGTACTAGAGGACGCAGATCTGGCGGTAGCACTGGAAGTACAGTTAGGATCATCCACTCAGGCTTGTTGCCTGACGCGATGAACGCTTCAACTAGCTTCAAGCGCTTAGTAACTTTCTTACGCTTAGTTTCAGAGTTAGTCGTTTCCAACTCTTCGCGCATTTCTTCCACTTCTTGATGAAGGTCCATTGTTGAAAGCAGATCTTTGATCGCTTCAGCACCCATCTTAGCTGTGAATTCGTCACCCCACTCTTCTAGACGGTCTAGATACTCTTCTTCTGTAAGCATCTGAGATTTTTCTAGATCTGTCATACCCGGTTCGGTTACTACGTACATTTCGAAGTAAAGAACACGTTCGATATCACGCAGAGGGATATCCATTAGTAGACCGATACGAGACGGTAGTGATTTTAGGAACCAGATGTGAGCAACTGGTGAAGCAAGCTCGATGTGGCCCATACGGTCACGACGAACTTTAGTCTGTGTAACTTCAACGCCACACTTCTCACAGATAACACCACGGTGTTTCAGGCGCTTGTATTTGCCACAAAGACATTCGTAGTCTTTAACTGGGCCAAAAATACGCGCACAGAACAGACCATCACGTTCTGGTTTGAACGTACGATAGTTAATTGTTTCTGGCTTTTTAACTTCACCAAAAGACCACGAACGGATCGTGTCTGGTGAAGATAGACCGATTTTGATTGCATCAAATTCTTCGGTCTTATGCTGTGCTTTTAGAAAGTTTAATAAGTCTTTCACGTTCAGCTCCTGTAAGGAGTTAAAGGAGCTCACCGACTAAAGTGAGCCCCCTTTACCAAGTAATCCAATCTTCTTTGTAAAAAGAGGGATTACTCTTCGTCTTCTAGCTCGATGTTGATACCTAGCGAGCGAATCTCTTTCAACAGTACGTTGAATGACTCTGGCATGCCAGGTTCCATGCTATGGTTACCATCTACGATGTTCTTGTACATCTTAGTACGGCCGTTAACGTCATCCGACTTAACTGTTAGCATTTCTTGTAGAGTATATGCAGCACCGTATGCTTCTAGTGCCCATACTTCCATCTCACCGAAACGCTGACCACCGAACTGAGCTTTACCACCAAGTGGCTGCTGAGTTACTAGGCTGTAAGAACCAGTTGAACGAGCGTGCATCTTGTCATCAACCAAGTGGTTCAGTTTCAGCATGTACATGTAACCTACAGTTACAGGACGCTCAAACGAATCACCAGTACGACCATCAAACAGTTTAAGCTGACCAGATTCTGGCAGTTCACCCAGTTTAAGTAGTTCTTTGATTAATGTCTCAGAAGCACCATCGAACACAGGAGTAGCAATCGGTAGACCGCCACGTAGGTTCTTAATCAGTGTACGAACTTGATCATCAGACAGTTCCGCAATATCAACTTTCTGGCGAGTATCACCAAGATCATAAACCTTCTGTAGGAACTCACGGAACTTATGCAGTTCTTGTTGTTCCTTAACCATTTGGTTGATCTTGTCACCGATACCTTTCGCAGCCAAACCTAAGTGAACTTCTAGGATCTGACCGATGTTCATACGCGATGGTACACCCAGCGGGTTAAGTACGATATCTACAGGCTGACCTTTCTCATCGTATGGCATGTCTTCAACAGGGTTAATCTTAGAGATTACACCTTTGTTACCGTGACGACCGGCCATCTTATCACCAGGCTGGATACGACGTTTAACCGCTAGGTAAACTTTAACAATCTTAAGAACGCCAGGCGCTAGATCATCACCTTGAGTGATTTTACGACGCTTAGTTTCAAACTTCTTATCGAAGTCTGCTTTTAGCTCATCCCACTGCTCAGCAAGTTGCTCAAGCTGTGTCTGTAGCGCATCGTCTTCTAGAACTTGCTCTAGCCATTGCTTGCGACCGATAGTATCAAGCTTAGCTTCAGAGTAACCACCAGACAGAAGTACAGCTTTAACACGGTTAAGAAGGCCACCCTCAAGAATTTGGAACTCTTCAGTTAGATCTTTCTTAGCTTCTTTAAGCTGCATCTGTTCGATTTCAAGTGCACGTTTGTCTTTCTCTACGCCATCGCGAGTGAAGACTTGTACATCGATGATAGTACCCGAAACAGAGTTTGGTACACGTAGAGAAGTATCTTTAACATCAGATGCTTTCTCACCGAAGATAGCACGTAGTAGCTTCTCTTCAGGAGTCAGTTGAGTTTCACCTTTAGGGGTTACTTTACCAACTAGGATGTCGCCACCCTTAACTTCAGCACCAATGTAAACGATACCTGACTCGTCTAGTTTAGACAGAGCAGACTCACCTACGTTTGGAATATCAGCTGTGATCTCTTCAGAACCCAGCTTAGTATCACGAGCCACACAAGATAGTTCTTGAATGTGGATTGTCGTGAAACGGTCTTCTTGAACTACGCGCTCAGATACTAAGATCGAGTCTTCGAAGTTGTAACCGTTCCAAGGCATGAATGCGATACGCATGTTTTGGCCAAGAGCTAGTTCACCAAGGTCTGTTGAAGGACCGTCAGCAAGAACATCGCCGCGTGCAACTGGTTCACCAGGAAGTACAGTTGGACGTTGGTTAATACATGTGTTTTGGTTCGAACGCGTGTACTTAGTTAGGTTGTAGATATCGATACCAGCTTCGCCAGGTACCAATTCATCTTCGTTAACCTTAACTACGATACGAGAAGCGTCTACAGACTGAACTTGACCACCACGTTTAGCAACCGCTGTAACACCAGAGTCAACTGCGATGTTACGTTCGATACCGGTACCTACTAGAGGCTTATCAGCCTTAAGTGTTGGTACAGCTTGACGTTGCATGTTGGCACCCATCAATGCACGGTTCGCATCATCGTGTTCTAGGAACGGGATAAGCGAAGCAGCGATAGATACTACTTGGTTTGTCGCAACGTCCATATAGTCAACGTGATCGCGTGGGTGAAGACCAGATTCACCTTTTTGACGAGCTGTGATTAGCTCATCTGCAAACGTACCTTCCTCAGTAAGAATGGTGTTTGCTTGCGCGATTACGAATTGACCTTCCTGGATTGCAGACAGGTAATCAACTTCTTCTGTTACTACACCATCTACTACACGACGGTACGGAGTTTCTAGGAAACCGTAATCGTTACAACGTGCAAATGCAGATAGCGAGTTAATTAGACCGATGTTTGGACCTTCAGGCGTTTCGATCGGACATAGACGACCGTAGTGAGTTACGTGAACGTCACGTACTTCGAAGCCTGCGCGCTCACGAGTAAGACCACCAGGACCTAAAGCAGAGATACGACGCTTGTGCGTAACTTCTGACAATGGGTTGTTTTGGTCCATAAACTGTGAAAGCTGTGAAGAGCCAAAGAATTCTTTAACTGCAGCAGAGATCGGCTTAGCGTTGATAAGGTCTTGAGGCATGATTGCATCAAGGTCACCAAGGCTTAGACGTTCTTTAACTGCACGTTCTACACGAACTAGACCAACACGGAATTGGTTTTCTGCCATTTCACCTACAGAACGGATACGACGGTTGCCAAGGTGGTCGATATCGTCCACTTCACCAATGCCGTTACGGATACCAATCAGTTTCTTCATCACTTCGATGATGTCTGATTCATCCAGAGTACCGCGCTCTTCTTCTTCTTCACGCTCGATAGAGCTGTTGAATTTCATACGGCCTACAGTTGATAGGTCGTAACGATCTTCAGAGAAGAATAGGCTTTCGAACAATGATTCTGCAGCTTCTTTCGTTGGTGGCTCGCCAGGACGCATCATGCGGTAGATTTCTACCAATGCAGAGATGCGGTCTACTGTGCTATCCGCACGTAGAGTGTCTGACATGAATGGACCATGGTCTAGGTCATTCGTGAACAGCACTTCTAGAGTCTTGTGACCTGCTTGAGACAGGTTAGCAAGTGCTTCTAGGCTAATCTCTTGGTTTGCGCCAACGATGATCTCGCCAGTTGCTTCGTTGATGTAATCTTTCGCAGCAATCTTTTCAACGATGTACTCTACTGGTACTTCGATGTGCTCAACGCCATCTTTTTCAAGTTGACGGATATGGCGAGCAGTTACACGACGACCAGTCTCAACGTAAGTTTTGCCGTTTGCTTCGATGTCGAATGACGCAGTTTCACCACGTAGACGATCAGGAACCAACTCCATAAGTAGAGTTTGGTCTTTCACTTCGAAGTTCACTTTGTCGAAGAACAGATCTAGGATCTCTTCAGTCGATTTACCAAGTGCACGAAGGATAATCGATGCTGGTAGCTTACGACGACGGTCGATACGTACGAATAAGTTATCCTTAGGATCGAACTCAAAGTCTAACCATGAGCCACGGTAAGGAATTACACGTGCGTTATAAAGAACTTTACCTGATGAGTGGGTCTTACCCTTATCACTGTCGAAGAACACGCCTGGGCTTCGGTGCAGCTGGGATACGATAACCCTCTCGGTACCATTAATTACGAAAGTACCATTGTCTGTCATAAGCGGAATTTCGCCCATGTAGACTTCTTGTTCTTTAATGTCTTTTACAGTACCTGCTGGTGCATCTCGATCAAAGATAACTAGACGTAGTTTTACGCGTAGTGGCTTTGAGTAAGTAACACCGCGGATTTGACATTCTTTAACGTCAAAAACTGGCTCACCAAGACGGTAGCTAACGTATTGCAGCTCAGAATTGCCGTTGTAGCTCTGAATTGGAAATACAGAACGGAAAGCAGCTTCAAGACCGTATTGACCTTCAGGATCCTGTTCGATGAATTTGTCGAAAGAATCAAGCTGGATCGATAACAGGTATGGAATGTCCAAAACTTGTGGACGAGTACCAAAATCCTTACGGATGCGCTTTTTCTCGGTATAAGAGTAAACCATGGGGTTCCTCAGCTCGCTGATAAGTGACCCAAACCACCCAAAACACTCTTCAGAGGGGGCGGTGACAAACAGCTGTTTACTGTAGTGAACAGTCATTTCGAAAAAATGACTGTTTTTTTGCTTGGATTATGACGGTTAAACAGCGGAAATTTCGTCATAGCCCTACAGCGCAAAAAGGCCGGTGGTTAATAAACCACCAGCCATTAGCCTTTCGGCTATGAAATCAAGTAATAATTACTTGATTTCAACAGAAGCGCCAGCTTCTTCTAGCTGTGCTTTAAGAGCTTCAGCTTCAGCTTTGTCAACGCCTTCTTTAAGCGCTGCAGGAGCTGAGTCTACAAGACCTTTAGCTTCTTTAAGACCTAGGCCAGTTGCGCCACGTACAGCTTTGATAACTTGTACTTTGTTAGCGCCAGCAGCAGTTAGGATTACGTCAAATTCAGTTTGCTCAGCAGCAGCGTCGCCGCCAGCTGCGCCACCAGCTACAACTGCAGCTGCAGCTGAAACGCCGAATTTCTCTTCCATAGCTTCGATAAGCTCAACAACTTGCATTACAGACATTTCTGCAACTGCGTCTAGGATTTGCTCGTTAGTAATAGACATAACAATTCTCTTTTAAGTCAACAATAAGTTTAATTTGCAACCAGTGAAAAGCAAGGCTTAAGCCGCTGCTTCTTCTTTTTGGTCACGTAGTGCAGCGATAGTACGAACCAGCTTGCCAGCAGAAGCTTCTTTCATGCACATCATTAGGCGTGCGATAGCTTCGTCGTAAGTTGGTAGTGTCGCTAGTACTTCAGCATCAGTAACTGCGCCTTCAAATGCAGCAGCTTTGATCTCGAAATCTTTGTTCTCTTTAGCGAAGTCTTTGAAAAGACGCGCTGCAGCACCTGGGTGCTCGTTAGAGAACGCGATCAGAGTTGGACCAGTGAAAGTGTCTACTAGACACTCGTAGTCTGTACCCTGAACCGCACGGCGTGCTAGTGTGTTACGAACAACTTTCATGTAAACACCCGCTTCGCGAGCTTGTTTACGTAGAGAAGTCATTGCGCCAACTTCAACGCCACGAGAATCAGCTACAACTGCAGAAAGTGCACCACTGGCAGCTTCGTTGACTTCAGCAACAATTGCTTTTTTGTCTTGAAGATTTAAAGCCATTTGGATTAACCTCTGGTTGTGATTACAGCACTCAATACAAAATGTAATGAGCGTTTACGATGTTATTTAAAAATGAATAAATCCACTTCAAACCACAACATCGCCTACGTAGGTTTTATTAAGCCATCAATAATCTAATGAAAATCGACAGCGCCTACGGTCTTGGGATAGATGATTTCAAATTGCTTTAAAACCACCCAACCACAAATATTAGGCGCAGAAGTATACACTAAATCTGCGCCTAAGCAAATTAGTTTGCTTGAGTGTCAAGACTAGCTTGATCAACAGCAACACCAGCACCCATCGTAGTAGAGATGCTTACTTTCTTCAGGTAAGTACCCTTAGCTGAAGAAGGCTTAGCTTTCTTAAGAGCAACTAGAAGAGCTTCTAGGTTCTCTTGAAGCTGGTTAGCTTCGAAAGATGCTTTACCGATAGTAGTGTGGATGATGCCGTTCTTGTCGTTACGGTAACGAACCTGACCAGCTTTAGCGTTCTTAACTGCTTCAGCAACGTTAGGAGTTACAGTACCAACTTTAGGGTTTGGCATAAGGCCGCGTGGACCTAGGATTGTACCTAGTTGACCAACAACACGCATTGCATCTGGAGAAGCAACAACAACGTCGAAGTTCATTTCGCCTTTTTTCACTTGCTCAGCAAGATCTTCCATACCAACGATATCTGCGCCAGCTGCTTTAGCTGCTTCTGCGTTTGCACCTTGAGTGAACACAGCAACGCGGATGTCACGGCCAGTACCGTGAGGTAGCACAGTTGCGCCACGAACGTTTTGGTCAGATTTACGAGCATCGATGCCTAGGTTAACAGCAACATCTACAGACTCAACGAATTTAGCAGTAGCTAGTTCTTTAAGAAGAGCAACAGCTTCGTTGATTTCGTATTCTTTAGTCGCGTCAACTTTGTCGCGGATTACGCGCATACGCTTAGTAAGTTTAGCCATGATCTTATCCCTCTACCACTAGGCCCATTGAACGAGCAGTACCAGCAATAGAACGCTTCATTGCTTCGATGTCAGCACCAGTCATATCAGCAGCTTTAGTTTCTGCGATTTCCTGAACTTGAGCGTCAGTTACAGTACCAACTTTCTCAGTGTTTGGACGACCTGAACCAGACTTAACGCCAGCAGCTTTCTTAAGAAGAACAGCAGCAGGTGGAGTCTTAGTTACGAACGTGAAAGAACGGTCGTTGTAAACAGTAATAACTACTGGAGTAGGTAGACCTTTCTCAACAGACTCTGTTTTTGCGTTGAACGCTTTACAGAATTCCATGATGTTCACGCCGTGTTGACCTAGAGCAGGACCAACCGGTGGACTTGGGTTTGCCATACCAGCTGCAACTTGCAGTTTGATATAAGCTTCAACTTTCTTAGCCATGATATTTCCTAATATTTTGGGTACATGCGCTAGCCGTAAGGCGAGCTCCCCATAAATTCAATTAACTCTTTTTTACTTCCGAAGAAGCAAAAAGGCGCGAAATTATAATCATAATTCGCGCCTTTAACAACCCTAAAAAGGTGATTTTTTATACTCTTTTATTTTGAACAACTTATGAAGTATTTATCCACAGCTTGCTCAAAGGTCAGAGTTTTAGTCCAGTTTTTCAACCTGACCAAATTCAAGCTCAACTGGTGTTGCACGACCAAAGATCGATACAGATACCTTAATACGGCTTTTCTCGTAATCTACTTCTTCAACAGTACCGTTGAAGTCAGCAAATGGACCATCGTTCACACGAACCACTTCACCCGCTTCGAACATTGTCTTAGGACGTGGAGACTCGCTCGCTTTCTCTAGACGGTTCAAGATAGCATCAGCTTCTTTATCAGTGATTGGTGCAGGACGATCAGAGGTACCACCAATGAAGCCCATAACACGCGGAATGCTGCGTACTAAGTGCCATGATTCATCATTCATGATCATTTGCACTAATACGTAGCCAGGGAAGAACTTACGTTCGCTTTTACGGCGTTGACCTGCACGCATTTCCACTACTTCTTCAGTAGGTACTAAAACGTCACCAAAGAATTCTTCCATGTCGTGCATTTTAATATGTTCGCGTAACGATTGAGATACACGACCTTCATAGCCAGAAAAGGCTTGAACTACATACCAACGTTTTTTTGGAGCTTCACTCATGAATCAGAACCCTCTACACTCCAGTTGCTAGAGAAACTAAACGGACCATAATGCCGTCAATTCCCCAAAGCACTAGAGACATAACAATACATACAGCTAAAACGATCAATGTAGTTTGCATAGTTTCTTGGCGAGTAGGCCAAACAACTTTACGAATCTCCATACGAGATTCTTTTGCAAAATCGATCGCAGCTTTACCTTTAGTTGTCGTTGCTGCAACGCCTAGTGCGGCAGCAATCAGCACAACTACACCTGCAGCGCGAATTACAACAGACAATTCACCATACAGGTAATTACCCACAACAGCAGCAGCCAACAGTACAAAAGCGACTACCCACTTCATTGTATCTGCTGCACCTGAGCTATCAGGAGTTTCAGCGTTTGCTTTCATAAAACCAACCTGTGATAAGTCTTAAATATAGACGACAATAACCCCGCTGTTGCAGGGCACATTCCTTTGCGTTGCAAAACAACACATCTAACAGTCATTTTAGTTAAAAAAGACCGTTTAATTCTTTGCTAAGAGTTAAAATTGATGTCAAAACACTCAACTCTTTTTTCAGCGCAGAAAAAGGGCATCAAATGATGCCCTTTTTACTAGTGGTTCGTCAAATCTTATGCAAAGATTTTAGCTACAACACC
>NZ_JBFRQW010000081.1:0-212 GCF_041472735.1 Vibrio sp. 10N.261.46.E11 | reverse complement strand
GATCGAACCGCAGACCTCCTGCGTGCAAGGCAGGCGCTCTCCCAGCTGAGCTATAGCCCCATCTTTGTTTCTAATCGATATTGGTGGGTCTGAGTGGACTCGAACCACCGACCTCCCGCTTATCAGGCGAGCGCTCTAACCAGCTGAGCTACAGACCCAATATCGTCTCTTTTACTTTCTAAACCTAATCAATCTGTGTGGACACTCATCGT
>NZ_JBFRQW010000080.1:0-1372 GCF_041472735.1 Vibrio sp. 10N.261.46.E11 | reverse complement strand
GCACTTTTGTTTAAGGGTATTTTTTATGCTGTCACACTGGTTAATCGATGTTGATGATTTTGCTAATCCAGAATCTCTTTCTTTGTTCCAAAAAGACCTTCCGCTAGATTGGATAAACCAAGCTTTATCTGAAACGAATAAAGCGAGTATGCGCCGTAGAAAGCTACCCGCAGAACTCGTTGTATGGTTAGTCGTTGGTATCGGTCTATATCGAGATAGACCGATTACCGATGTACTCGATAAGCTCGACCTCAAATTGTCTAATTCATTGGGTGAAACGATTGCACCTAGTGCAATTCCTCAGGCAAGAAAACGCCTCACCGCTAAGCCTTTAAAGTCATTATTCTCAATCACAGCAAAGCATTGGACACAGTCGGAAGATGCGGGTGATAAATGGAATGGTTTGAGCCTATTTTCAATCGATGGCACACAGTTTAGAACTCACGATAACCCAAGCTTAGCTGAGCATTATCAATATGTTTACTACCGAAAAGACAGGCACACTGAGTACCCAATCGTTCGAATGTGCGCACTCACATCACTACGGAGTCGCCTTATTCATGATGTGGCTTTTGGGGAAAGTTCTAAAGGTGAAATCAGCTATGCAAAAGATTTAATTTCATCAGCAGTTCCGAATTCATTGACCATTTTTGACCGTTGTTACTTGAGCGCAGAACTTATGCTTAACTGGCAACAAGAGCATGGAACCAGCTACTGGATGACGCCAATAAAGTCGAATGTGAAATATGAAATCATCGAGCAGCTCGATGATGATGGGCGAGATCTGATTGTGGAGATGAAAGTCTCTCCTCAGGCTAGAAAACAAGACCCGAGTCTCCCAGAAACGTGGAAAGCTAGGCTAGTTCTATATCCCGATGACGTTGAACAACAACCCAATCATATACAAGGGCTGCTGACTTCTCTAACAGATAGAAAATACAGTTTAAAATCATTATTAGAGGTGTACTTCGAAAGGTGGGAAATCGAGAATAGCTATGGCGAGATTAAGCATGACATGCTTGAAGATGAAATCCTGCTCCGCAGTCAATCTGTAGAGGGTGTAGAGCAAGAGATATGGGGTATCCTTATCGCGTATAACTTAATCCGTCTGGAGATTAGCCGAATAGCAAAAGAGGCTGAAGTCTCGCCACTTAGGATAAGCTTTACGATGGCACTTCGAGATATTCAAGATGAGTTAATGTGGTGTGCTATCGCCTCCCCAGGTTCGGTTCCCAAAAAGCTGCGAGCTATGAGAGAGCGAGTGAAACGTTATATTTTGCCCGAAAAACAAAAACGGCCCAAAGATAGGACCGTTCGTTTTAGTAAGACTCGCTACACTGTGCGATCTAAACACCTTAAATGATAGGTGTTG